>NZ_JBEXVQ010000015.1:0-216789 GCF_040629405.1 Lentzea sp. NPDC005914
CGAGTTCCTGCACCACTACAACCACCACCGGGCCCACACCGCACTCGGCGGCAAACCACCCATCACCCGCATCAACAACGTCTCAGGGCACTACAGCTAGGCGGCCGCTGAGCGGGCCAATCTGTGAAACGTTGATGTGACCTGGCGTACAACGCGATAACCCTGAGGCGTGTCTCAGTCACTGAGGGCTAACACCTCCACAGTGAACCAGGGGAGTTCGCATTGAAACGATCACATCTCGCCGCAGGGCTGACGGCTGTCGTGGTTGCCACCACGGCAGCCGTTCCTGTTTCCGCGGCAGCCGCACCACAGCAGGAAGCACGCGCCGACGGGCTGACCACCGAGGTCACGCTCGTCACCGGTGACAAGGTCGTCGTCACCGACGGAAAGGTCCAGGTCAGGCGCGCTCAGGGCAGGGCGGACGCCGAGTTCCGGACCTTCAAGGACACCCAGGGCGACCTGCACGTCGTGCCCGCGGACGCCCAGACCCGGCTCGACTCCGGTGAGCTGGACGCGCGGCTGTTCGACGTCACGCTGCTCGCCAGATCCGGCTACGACGACGCCTCGAGCAAGACCATTCCGCTGATCGTGCAGGGGCAGGGGATCAGCGCGGCCGGTGCCGAGTCGTTGCCGAGCATCGGCGCTCACGCTCTGAGCGCGGACAAGAGCGGCGGCTTCTGGTCCGGTGCTCGGGCGGCGGGTACCGGCAGGATCTGGCTTGACGGCAAGGTCTCCGCGTCACTGGACCGCAGCGCCGCGCAGGTCGGCGCGCCCCAGGCGTGGGCGAAGGGCCTCACCGGCAAGGACGTCACGGTGGCCGTGCTCGACACCGGCGTCGACGAGACGCACCCGGACCTCGCGGGTGCCGTCGTCGAGTCGAAGAACTTCAGCGACAGCGACTCCACCGACGACCGCCTCGGCCACGGCACGCACGTCGCCTCCACGATCACGGGCGAGGGCAAGTACAAGGGCATCGCGCCCGACTCGAAGATCGTCAACGGCAAGGTGCTCGGCGACTACGGCGGCGGCCGCGAGAGCGACATCATCGCCGGCATGGAGTGGGCCGCCACCAAGGCCAAGATCATCAACATGAGCCTGGGCAGCTCGTGGCCCGACGAGGGCACCGACCCGATGTCGCTGGCGCTCAACCGCATCACCGCGCAGACCGGCGCCCTGTTCGTGGTCGCCGCGGGCAACTCCGGTGGCCCGATCGGCTCGCCCGCCGCCGCCGACGCCGCCCTCACCGTCGGCGCCGTGGACCGCGACGACAAGCTCGCCGAGTTCTCCTCGCGCGGCCCGCGCTGGACGAACAACGCGGTCAAGCCCGACATCACGGCGCCGGGCGTCGGCATCGTGGCCGCGAAGGCCAAGAACGGCCAGATCGGCACGCCCGTCGACGAAGGACACGTCGCGCTGTCCGGCACGTCGATGGCGACCCCGCACGTGGCGGGTGCGGCGGCGATCCTCGCTTCGCAGCACCCGTCGTGGAAGGGCGAGGACATCAAGGCGGCGCTGATGAACTCGGCCAAGCCGAACCCGTCGCTGAGCATCTACGAGCAGGGCTCCGGACGTCTCGACGTGGGACGCGCTGTGTCCGCCGGCGTCTCCACGAACCACGGCAGCTTCTCGCTGGGCGTCGCGCAGTGGCCGCACGGCGACGACCAGCCCATCACGCAGAAGCTGACCTACCGCAACAACGGCACCGCTTCGGTGACGCTCGATCTGAGCGTGACGGACGTGAAGCCCGCGGCAACCGGCCTGTTCAGCGTCTCGCCGGCCAAGCTGACCATTCCGGCCGGCGGAACCGCCGACGCCGTCGTCACCGCGGACACTCGGGCGAACGTGCCGGACGCGATCTACGGCGCGGTCGTCGTCGCCTCGGACGGAACACGCGTGGCGGTCGGTGTGGAGAAGGAGACCGAGAGCTACAACGTGAAGCTCTCGTTCGTCGACCTGAACGGCAAGGCGGCGTCGAGCTACACCTACCGGTTCGTCAGCATCGACCAGCCGAAGGCGTACTTCCGCACTGACCCGTCCGAGCCGATCGTCCTGCGTCTGCCCAAGGGCGCGTACTTCTTCGACGGGTCGGTCTACACGCCCAACGCCGACCCCACCAAGCGCGGCAAGACCATGGCGGCGATCGAACCGGCGTTCAGCGTCACGGCCGACAGCGAGCTCGTGATCGACGCGCGCCAGGGCAACCAGCCCGCGATCACGGTCGACCAGAAGGAGGCCAGGCCGGCCACGTCCGAGCTGGGCTTCGGCATGATCACCAACTGGGGAACCACCGGCACCACCTGGATCCTGCGCGACTTCGAGGGCCTGTCCGTGCGCCCGTCCAAGTCGGTGTGGCCGAAGTTCACGTTCTACTCGCAGAGCGTCCTGGCCCGCCCGGACGGCAACGGCTTCTTCGACGGCAGCCCGTACCAGTACCACGTGCGGATCACCGAGAAGACCCGCGTGCCGGCCGACGTCCAGCGCGTGGTGAAGGACCGCGAGCTGGCCAAGGTCGACTCGGTGACGCACGTCCGCGTGCCGGGCTCGGTCGGTCAGCGCGACGACGGTGCCTCGGGCCCGCTGCCGTTGCGGCTCAAGGAGTTCTACACGCCGGACGTGGAGTGGTCGGGCTCGCTCTCGGAGTTCGCGAAGGTGGGCGAGTACCCCGGCTACGGCTACCAGTTCTCGGCCGTCCCGCGCACGTTCAAGCTCGGGCGCACCACCGAGGAGCACTGGAACAGCGCGGTCTACGGCCCCGGTGTGCCCAACGACTCCCGCTACGTCCGGTTCGCCGGCCGCGCTGGCAACGTGCTGCGGCTGGACCTGCCGATCCACGCCGCACAAGGCATGGCCGGCAACAGCGCCGTGAGTACCGCACGCACCGTCGTGACGCTGGACGGCAAGGTCATCTCCGACCAGCCCTCCGCTGGCTACGCCTACATCCCGAATGCGCCGGCGGAGAAGAAGCGCTACTTCGCCCACGTCGAGGCGACCCGCGACACGCAGTCGTCGCAGCTCACCGCCGACTGGCAGTTCACGTCCGAGAACGTGCCGGGCGAGGACTACAAGCCGGTGCCGCTGCTGGCGGTCCGGTTCGCACCGCGCCTGGACGAGCACAACCGCGCCGGTCGTGTCGTCACCGTGCCGATCACGGTGGAGCGCAACGGAACGGGCGTCGTCACCGACATCAAGGACCCGGCGGTGCAGGTGTCCTACGACGAGGGCAAGACGTGGAAACCGGTGCCGTTGTGGAAGAACCGCAACGGGTGGCAGGTCACGTTGTTCCACCCGCACGGGGCCAAGAACGTGTCGTTCAAGGCTCGTGCGGCGGACGCGGGCGGTGAGGTCCAGCAGACCATCATCCGCGCGTACGACCTGAAGTGACGGCGTGTGGGGCCGGGTGAGCCCGGCCCCACACCGCTACTTCTTGTACGGCGCCATGGCTTCCGGGTCCACGTCCGGCGCCCCCGTGATCGGGTGCACCTCGATCGGCGCGTTGAGGATCTTCCCGCCGGGACCGGGACACGCCGAAGCCCGGCGAGCGATCTCCACGACCCGCTCGTGGCTGTCCACGTCCACCACCCAGTACCCGGCGATGACCTCCTTGGACTCCGCGTACGGCCCGTCGACCACGATCGGCTTGTCGCCGTCACCGCCGCGCACCACGAACGCGCGCGCCGGGCCGCTCAGACCCTCGGCCTGCAGCAGCTCACCGTTGGCTTCCAGCTCGGCGTTGAGCGTGCGCATGTACTCGACCATGCGGTGCATGTCCTCGTCCGACCACGCGGCGATGCCCTCCCAGTCCTCCTGGTTGCCGCCGAAGGTCACCAGCATGTACTTCATTTCCGCTCCCCAGAGGTTGCGCGGGCCTTGATCTCCTGCACGGCCCAGCTGTTGCCGTCCGGGTCGTCGAAGAAGATGAACGACCCGCCGTCCTGTTCGTTCATGCGCACGATCTCGCCGACCTCGACGCCGCGCTCGACGAGCTGCGCGCGGGCCTTCTGCAGGTCGGAGACGACCAGCTGCACGCCCTTCAACGTGCCGGGCACGCCTTCCGCGATGCCCTTGCCCATCACGATCGAGCAGCCCGAGCCGGGCGGGGTGAGCTGCAGGACGCGGGTGTTCTCGTTGAACGTCGTGTCGTGGTCGACCTTGAAACCGAGCTGCTCTTCGTAGAAGTGCTTCGCGCGGTCGATGTCCGAGACCGGCACGACGATGACTTCCAGGGTCCAGTCCATGGTGCGAGTTCCTCTCAGCGGCTGCCCTACACGGTGCCGTCGAAGTGCTCAGACGCTTTTCGACAAGGGGTCGCGGCCCACATACCCGAGCAGCCGGTCCTGCAGCGGGGCGTCCGCGGGCACCTCGATCTCGGCGCCGTAGACCTCGACGCCGGGACCGAACGCGCCGGGCGTGCGGAAGCGTTCCATCAGGTCGGCGGGCACGGACCGGGCCGACGCCCAGAGCCGTTCCACGTCCGGTGCCGGGATCGTCTCGTCCTGGCCGGTGGCGCGGGCGAGGTCCCAGCCGTGCAGCACCAGGTCGTCGCTCACGACCTGGTCGACGTGGTCCTCGAGCGTCATCGGGCCCGCGGATGTGGAGACCTCGCCGCGCGCACGGTCCGAGTCCAGCGCCTCCTGCACCTGGCGCCGGGCCTCGCGGAAGTCCGTGAGCGGGTCATCGGTCCGTGGGATCTGCTGGCCGAGCATCACGCCGTGCATGTCGATGATGTGGTCCACCACCTCGAGCGCGGTCCATCGGGCACACGGCGAGGGGTTGTCCCACTGGTCCGCGCGCACGGCGGCGACCTTCGCCTCGAACGCTTGGGCTCGAGCCCGGTATCGATCCGCGATCATGGCCTCACTCCTCGACTGCGCCGCCGATCTTGCGCAGATGCTCGCGGAACGTCAGCCCGCTCGCCAGGTAGTCGGCGAACTGAAGCTGGCCGCGCAGGGACTCACCTTGCCTGACCCGCTCGGCCTGCGCTCGTTCGACGTCACGGATCCCGGCCGCCTTGGCCACGACGACCTCGACCTCGGACGCGGGCACGAACAACACTCCGTCGTCGTCGCCGAACACCACGTCGTCGGACGTGACGGTCCACTGGCCGACCTCTGCCGTCGAGAGAGCCTCGGGCGCACGGTCACGCAGGCTCAGCGGGCCGGTCGGGTTGGTGCCCTGGCTGAACACCGGCAGCCCGATCGCGCGGATGTCCTGGGTGTCGCGGTGCAGCCCCCAGATCACCACGCCGGCCAGCCCCGCGGCCTGCGCCTCGAGCACGATCAGGTCGCCCACGCAGGCCTCGTCGGTGCGGCCGTCGTTGTCGACGACCAGCACGTCGCCGGGCTCGGACCGTTCGATGGCCTCCAGGAAGATGTCGACGCTGCCCGCGTGCCGGGCGGGCAGGACGCGGCCGGCGGTCTTGGTGCCGGGCACGACCGGCGTCAGGGTGGCCGTGCGGACCGGGATGTTCGACCGGATGCACGCGTCGGCGAGGTGTGCGGTCGTGAGATCCAGAGTGGCGAGATCCATGCCGCACAGTCTTACGCCGACACCCGCTCCTCGGCGGATTCGGTCCGCAACACGCCTGCGGAGAATGCCGCGATCACGCAGAACGCGACCGGCAGCAGGAACGCGACGTTGAGCGGCATGACGTGCGTCATCCACCCGATCACCGCGGGTCCGGCCAGCACGCCGAGGTACCCGATCCCCACCACGCGCGACATGTTCGCCGCGGCCGCGCCGGCCTCCGCGTGGCCCGCGGCGCTGAACAGCTGCGGCACGGTGCCCGCGAGCCCGGCCCCGGCGATCGCCCAGCCCACCAGCGCCAGCCAGATCCACGGCGACAGCGCCGCCGTCGCGATGCCCGCGGCCCCGATCGCGGATCCCCAGCGCAGCACCGCCACCGGCCCGACCCTGGCGGTGACCCGGTCCGCGAGCAGCCGGCCGGTCGTCATCGTCGTCGCGAACGCGCCGTAGGCCAGCGCCGCGATCTCCGGCGAGGCGCCCAGCACGTCCTGCAGGTGCAGCACGCTCCAGTCGTTCGCCGAGCCCTCGCTCAGCATGATCAGACCCGCGAGCACCGCCATGACCCAGATCTTGCGAGGCACCCTGCGCTTCCCGGCCTCCTGCACGACGTGCGGCTCTTCCTTCTCGTCGAGCAGCGCCCTGGCCGTGAGGAGGCTGATGACGACACCGAGCGCTCCCGCGGCGGTCAGCGTGACGGCGGGGGAGAGCTCCCAGCTCAGGGTGCGCGCACCGGTCAACGCCGCCGCCACACCACCGAGCGACCACGTCGCGTGGAACGCCGACATCACCGGGCGCTTGTAGTGCCGTTCCACCACCACGGCGTGCGCGTTCATGCTGACGTCGATCAGGCCGTTGCCGATGCCGAAGATGAGCAATGCCGCACCGAGCGTCCACTGTCCGGTGGCCACGCCGGGCAGCACCGCCGTGACGCTGCAGAACACACCCGCGATCGGCAGGATCAGCTTCACGCCCATCCGGTCGGCGATCTTGCCGCCGATCCGCATGCCCACGAACGCGCCCAGGCCGAGCAACAGCAGCAGCCTGCCGAGCTCGGCGTGGTCGATGCCGGTGCGCTGCTCGACCGTCGGGATGTGCACGAGCCACAGCCCGAGCAGGAACCCGTTGAGCCCGAAGTACGTGAAGGTGGCCACTCGCGCGGCCTTGAGAGCGTTCACGTGCTGCACGCTAACGAACGATCGGCGTGTTCGAAAGTTTGAGTTTCGAACATCACTGATGTTCAATCGCGCTGTGTCCCGTTTGAAGCAGATCACCGAGGCCGTCCGCGACGCCGGCTCCCTCGGCGTGGTCGACCTGGCCGCGCTCACCGGCGCGTCCGAGATGACCATCCGCCGCGACCTGGAGGTTCTCGCAGCTCAGGGCGTCCTCGAACGCTACCGGGGCGGCGCCCGCAGCCTGCTCCTGCGCGGCTCCGAGCCCCCGTTCGCGTTGCGCTCCGACGAGAACATGGAGGCCAAGCGCCGCATCGCTACCACCGTCGCGGGCCTGATCGCGGATGGCGAGTCGGTCGTCCTGGACAGCGGCACCACGTGCCTGGCGGTCGCGCGGCTGCTGCACGACCGCCGCCTGACGGTCATGCCCCTCTCGCTGCACGCGGTCAACGCCCTGTCGTCCAGCTCCACCCTGACCCTGCTCGTGCCCGGCGGCCGTCCACGTCCCGGCGAGCTGGCGTTGACCGGCCCGTTGACGCTGGCGTCCCTGCAGGCTCTGCGCTTCGACACCGCCGTGATCGGCTGCTGCGGGCTCTCCGCCGCGCAGGGACTCACCGCTTTCGACCTGGAGGACGCCTCGGTGAAACGGGCCGCCATCTCCTCGGCCCGGCGCGTGATCGCGGCCGTGGACGCCTCGAAACTGACCCGCACCGCGCTGGCGTACGTGGCCCCGGCGTCCTGCCTGGACGCTGTGGTGACGGACGCGGACGGCGACGAAGACCTCGCTGCGGCGGGCGTGACGGTGGTGACGGCGTGATCGTGCTCTTCGACATGTTCGGCGTGATCGCGCGCGACCAGTCGCCCGAGGTGATGGAGCGGATGAGCACCTCGCCGCAGTTCTGGGACGCGTACTGGGCGCATCGCCCCGCCTACGACCGCGGTGATGTGACGGCCACGCAGTACTGGGCGCTCGTCGGCCACCCTCCGCTCGTCGACCTGGACGTCGAGAGCTGGAGCCGCGTGGACTACGAGATGGTCGCGTTCCTGCACGACCTGCACAGGGCCGGTCAGCGGATCGCGTTGCTGTCCAACATCCCCGAGGACCACGCACAGAACTTCGAGCGCACCTACGCGTGGCTGGACTTGTTCGAGGTGCGCGGGTTCTCGTGCCGGATCGGCGCCGCGAAACCGGAGCGCAAGGCGTTCGAGTGGTGCCGCGACGAGCTCGGCGACGACGACATCCTGTTCGTGGACGACAAACTGGAGAACGTCCGAGCCGCCGAGCTCGTCGGGATGCGCGGCCATCACTTCACCGGCATCGACGACCTGCGAGCAGTCCTGAGGTAGGGCCTCAGCAGTACACGTAGACGTACTTGGCCTGGTTGCGAGCGTCCAGCCGCCGGCTGGTCCACGCCTCGACGTCGTCCCAGCGGCCGTCCTGGTAGGTCACCCGGAACGGGTTGCCGTGGGCCTTGCCGGACCAGGGAAGCAAGCCGAAGTCATGGAACCCACAGGCGTCGAAGACCCACCACAGCCCCGGCGAGGGCTGGTCGGGATAGATGCAGGCATGCCCGTAGTCGCAGTTCCTGGACCAGTGTCCGACTCCGACCTTGACCTCGGGCGCGGCTTGGGCCGATGCCGTGAACACGCCGGCCAGGGACAGGCCGGCCGCGGCACAGGCCAGAGCTTTTCGTAGACCGTTCATCGAGTCTGCGATTCCTTTCCAGTGATGACAGAGGGAACGTCTCTGCCACCGCAACCCTGGTGGAGTCCTCCCGCGGCTGGTCGTTGTTCATCTTCACGGATTCATTCTTCACGCGGCGACCGCTACCGGGTGAAGCTCTCGGTTCCCAGCACGGCCAACAGCGCCAGCGCCTCCGATCCGGGCGATCCCGGTGGCGCGGTGTAGAGCACGAGGTGCTGGTCGTGGTCCGTGAGCGCGAGCGTGTCGCAGTCGACGGTGACCTCCCCGACCACCGGGTGCTGGAAGGTCTTCGTCAGCATCGGCGCGGCCTGCACGTCGTGCCGTGCCCAGAGCCGGGCGAAGTCGGCACTGCCGGCCAGGAGTTCGTCGACGAGACCGGTCACCGCGGGATCCGCCGGGTAGCGGGCGAGGGCGGAGCGGAGCTCCATGACGACGTGGTGGCGGAACTCGGCGGCGTCGGAGATCCCGTACAGCGGCGTGCGTTCCGGCCCGAGGAAGGCGCGGCGGGCGAGGTTGCGGTCCTTCTCGTCGAGCCCGGCGAAGTCCTCCATGAGCGCGGCCGCGAGGTCGTTCCACGCGAGCACCTCGAACACGGCGGAGATCACGAACCCGGCCGTGTGCGGCAGCCGTTCGAGCAGCCGCACTATGCTCGGGCGGACGTCGCGCCGGTGCAACCCGGTGCGGATCGGCGCGGTGCCGGCGAGGACGTGCAGGTGGTCGGACTCGGCGTCGGTGAGTCGCAGGGCGCCCGCGATCCCGGCGAGGACCTCACCCGACGGGCGCGGCGCCCGGCCCTGCTCGAGCCGGACGTAGTACTCCGTGGAGATGTGCGCCAGGACCGCGGCCTCCTCCCGGCGCAGGCCCGGTGTCCGGCGGCGAGGTCCGGCGGGAAGGCCGACGTCCTCCGGCCGCAGCCGCTCGCGCCGGCTGCGGAGGAATGCCCCGAGTTCGCGCTTGTCCATACCCCGAGTCTGCCCGGTGAGCGGCGCCGGATCCTGGTACGGCCTGTGCCTGTCTCCGGCCCGCAGGCCGGCTGACGCTGTGGACATGACCAACAACAGCGACTCGATCGGCCTGCTCTCCGGCAAGGTCGTGTTCATCACCGGAGCCAGCCGCGGCATCGGAGCGGCGGCGGCCCGGCTCTTCGCCTCCGAGGGCGCCTCCGTCGTGCTGGCCGCCCGCGGCACCGACGCCCTCGACCGCATCGTCGGCGAGATCCGCGCCGACGGCGGCGTCGCGGACGCCGTCACCCTGGACCTCGCCGACCGGGCGAGCGTCCGCGCCGCCGTCGACCGCGTCGAGGACCTGCACGGACGGCTCGACGGCGCCTTCAACAACGGCGCGACGATCCAGCACCCCGGCCCGCTCGACACCACGAGCGACGACGACGTCGACGAGCAGTTCGCGGTGAACTTCCGCTCCCACTGGACCGCGATGAACGCCGAGGCCGCGCTCATGCGCCGCACCGGCGGCGGGGCGATCGTCAACACCTCGAGCATCGGCAGCCGCCGCGCGAACCCCGCGCTCCCCGCGTACGGGGCGATGAAGCGCGCGCTCAACAGCATCACCGAGACCGCGGCCGTGACCTGGGGCCGCGAGGGCATCCGGGTCAACGGCATCACCCCTGGCGGCACCGCCACGGAGATGATCGACGCGTGGGAGGCCGCGTCGCCCGGCATCGTCGAACATCTCAACGCCGGGACCCCGCTCGGCCGCATGGCGGAACCCCGCGAGGTGGCCGAGGTGGCGGCGTGGCTGCTCAGCGACCGCGCCTCGATGGTGACCGGCGCGATCGTGCCGGTCGACGGTGGTGCCGGAGCCTGACCCCGGCACCGCCGAACCGCTAGACCAGCGTCGACCAGTAGAACCAGAACGCTTGCAGCACACCGGCTCCGACCACCAGATACCACAGGATCAGCACGACGCTGTGGTACTGGAAGGTCGGCCGGACGGTGCGCAGCGTCGTGTACCAGAAGATCGGGATCGTCACCGCCCACACGACCATGCAATAGGGGCACAGCGCGCCGATCTCGTACAGCGACTGGAAGATCAGCCAGTGCACGAACAGCACTCCGAAGGTCACCCCGGCCTGCAGCCCGATCCACATCCACCGCGGCAACGACACCCCGGCCAGCAGCACAACGCCCAGCGTCGTCACGACCGCGAACCCCGCGACGCCCAGCAACGGGTTCGGGAAGCCGAACACCTCGGCCTGCGGCGTGCGCATGACCGAGCCACAGCTCAGCACCGGGTTGATGCTGCAGGTCGGCACGTAGGACGGGTCCTTGAGCAGCGCGATCTTCTCGACCGTCAGCACGAACGAGGCGAGCAGGCCGACGAACCCGCCGACGGTGAGCACCCACGCGACGATCCGGTTCACTTCGAGAGCTCCCGGTCGATCGCCGTCTTGAGGTTCTCGTAGTTGGGGATGCCGCTGAACTTGGTGCCGTTGACGAAGAACGTCGGCGTGCCCTGCACCCCGAGCTTCGACCCCTCGGTGCGCGACGCGAGCACCCGCTCGCTCAGCGCCGGGTCGTCGAGCGCCTTCTCGAACGCGGCGGTGTCGAGCCTGAGCTGATGGGCGAACGAGACGAACGCGGCCCGTTGCGAGGTCTGCTGCCCGCCCCACTGCTGCTGCGACTCGTACATCACCTCGAACATCTCGTCCCGCTTGCCCTGCGCGTCCGCGGCCTCGACGGCGACGGCGGCCAGTTCGGCGTTGCGGTGGCTGGGGATGGGGAAGTGCTTGATGGTGAAGGTGACGCGGTCGGCGTACTCGCCCTTGAGCTTGACCACGCTGGGGTAGGCGGCGCGGCAGGACGGGCACTCCAGGTCGAGGTACTCGACGACGGACACCTTGCCGTCGCCGGACCGCGACGCGGCGGTCGTGTCGTTGCGGGCGAACAGCAGGAAACCGGCGACCACCACTGCGACGACGGCGACGATGACCAGGGACAGACGGGCGTTTTTGGACATGACAGAACTCCACGAAGGCTGAGGAACAGGACCGAAGAACGGGTTCGGTCTAGGCGCGCAGCACGCAGAGCTGCGCCAGCCGTACGTGCGGCCGACGTGAAGGACGAGACCGGACGGGGTGTGGCACCAGCCGCGCCGGCACGGACCCGGACCGCCGCAGCACGGCGAACCCGATCAGCACCGCCAGCGCCACGACGAGACACGCGCCCGCGACGAGGATGCCCTCGAGCAACCCGCCGTCGTCGGTCTGGTCGGAGTGGGCCACCGCGTGGGTGCTCGACGTCGGGCACTGCGCGGTCCAGGCGAACTCCGTCTCGCACGGGGTGCCCTGCATCATCGCGACACCGGCCACCAGCGCGAGCACGGCGAGCACGCGCGCGAGGTACGCACGGGTTCGCGAGGTGCCGGTCACGTGATCCAGCGTAGCGACCTGCGTTGGACGCCACGGCGAGTGTTGGCATTTGCGTGCTCGCATTGGGCGAAAAGCAGCCGTGTGCACTGCCGGCAAGCCATCATCAACTTCCATGAGCACCAGACAGCAGGTGGAGTTACGGCCGCTTCGCCGGTGGGTGATCGTGGCGTGCGCGGTGCTCGTCGTCGTCCTGACCGCCGCGGTGCTCGTCTGGCTGCTCTTCGAGGCCGGCTCCGATCCGGCACGCCGGATGGAGGCGATCAGGACCGGCTTCACCGTCGGGCTGGCGGGCGGCGGCAGCATCGTGCTGTTCCTGGCCGTGCGGCGGCAGTGGCACCAGGAGGTCATCGCTGTCGTCACCACCCGTGACGCCGACGAACGCCGCCTCACCGACCTCTACGTGAAGGCCACCGAGCACCTCGGCTCACCGCTGGCCCAGGTGCGCATCGCGGGCCTCTACGCGTTGGAACGCCTCGCGCAGGAGAACCCGCATCAGCGGCAGGTGGTCGCGGACGTCATCTGCGCGTACCTGCGCATGCCCTTCGCCGACGGCGACCACGACCTGGAGACCCAGCAGGAGATGCACGTCCGCCGGGCCGCGGGAACGGTCCTCACCCGGCACCTGCGCGAGCCGGAGTTCTGGGGCGTCACGCTGGACCTCAGCCGGGCGGTGCTGGTCGACTTCAACGCACGTGGGTGCGTGTTCACCGGCGGCTTCGACTGCGAGCACGCCGTCTTCATCGGCACCGCGCGCTTCACCGACGCCCGTTTCACCGGCGTCGCCCGGTTCGTCGGCGCGGACTTCCGCGACACCAGCCGGTTCACCGGGGTGACCTTCGAGGAGGACGTCCTGTTCGAGGGTGTTCGCTCCGGCGGCTCGCGCTGGTTCATCGGCGCCAGGCTCACCAACCACAAGGCGGTGCTGGACATCCCCGGCTTCCACGTCGACCCGGACGGCAGCATCAAGCCCGACTGACCAGCCCGACGAGGTGGTCGACGGCGGCGCCCAGATCGGCGGGCCCGTCCACGGCGATGCCGGCACCGCCGAGCCGCAGCAGCGGGTCGATGTCGATGTCCACCCGGTCCCCGACGCTCCACGTGTGCGCGGCGGGCACGCCGAACCGGTCGAGCACCACCCGGAACGCCCCCGGATCGGGCTTGGGCGTGTCCCCTGCGTCCTCCGAGCTGAACACCTCGGTGAAGCCGCCGGTCCCGATGCCGACCTTGTCCAGAATGGACTTCATCGAGCCCCTCGTGTTGTTGGTGAGCAACACGATCGGCACCACCTCGCGAAGTCTGCCGAGCTCCCGCACCACGTCCTCGTCGTGGCGCAGGCCGTCCGCGATGGACAGATGGGTCTCGCGGTACCGCAGCCACTGCGCGACGTCGAACCCGTTGGCCCGCACGAACGACGTCGTCGACGTTCCTGACCAGTTGATGCGCATCGCCTCTCGCAGTTCGGCCACCTTCGCGTCCGCGTGTGCCTCGGAAGCGCCCTGCAGTTCCACGAACATGCGGCCGATCACCGCGAGTACCTGCTCCGCGTAGGCCTCACGGGGATAGAGCGTCCCGTCGAGGTCGAACACGACGAGGCGGGGCACGGAACCGTTGCCGAGGACGTTGATCACGCCGCCAGCATGCCAGCCGTGGGTGCTGAGCCTGGTCAAGTCCTCTTGGCCGGGGGTTGCCAGCCGCCGCTGACCTCCTTGGTCGGTTTGTGGGGGAAGCGGCGCTGAGCGTGTTCCTGCGCGGCCGAGCCCGGCATGACGTAGAGGGTCTCCGTCTTCTCCTGCAACGGTCGCAGCACGGTGTCCATGAAGGTCTTGCGGTCGTCGAGGTACGGGCCCAGGACGTCCTCACCCGCGGGGCAGACCGCCACGCAGTAGCCCGACTTGTAACCGGGTGGCGACGCGAGGCTCTGCCACATGGAGGCGCTTTCGGAGTCGGTGACCCTGGCGCGGTAGTCGGCGGCGTCCTCGCTGTCGGCCACGGTCTGCACCCAGTCGGTGAAGCCGCTCATGAACTCGCGGTAGTTGTGCGTGGCGCAGCCCAGCGCGTCGAAGCCGCCGTCCTTGCGGATGGCGCCGACCGGGCAGGCGGCGACGCACAACTTGCAGTCGATGCACGGGTTGTAGTCCAGCGCCTGGCCGTACGCGCTGACCTCCGCGTCGACCAGCACGGTGGCCAGCAGTACGAAGCTGCCGAACTTCGGGTGGATGACGTTGCGGTGCAGGCCCATGACGCCGAGCCCTCCTGCCACCGCGACGGTCTTGTGCGCGACCACCCAGATCCGTCCGGGATAGCGGTCCATCTCCTGGGGGAAGCCGACGGACGGGTTGAGCGCGCGGTAGCCGGCGTCCTGCAGGGCCTGGGTGACGCTGCGGGCGGTGTGGTTGGCCAGCTCGTCGGTCTGGTGGAACTCCTGGTTCGCGACGCTGCGGGCGGGGGAGCGGCAGTTGTCGCGGTTCATGCGGAACACCATCGCGATGAGGGAACGCGTGCCGGGCAACGCGGTGAGCACGTGCTCGCGTTCGCCGGCCAGGTCGGGGTGGTCCAGGCTGACCACGGCCATGTCGTCGGCGCCTGCCGCTAGGCACAGGTCGCGCAGCCAGGCCGCGTCGATCACTTCGGGCGGGTTCGCCGCCTGTCGAGCGAGCACTGCCTGCACGGACGGGTGCGCGGCCAGTTTCGCCGGGAGCTTGGTGGTCATGCGACCGCGTCCAGCACGTCGGGGCGTTCCAGGGCGATGAAGTGCCCGGCGCCCAGGACCTGGGTGAACTCGGCGCCGGGCAGCAGTTCCCTGTTGGCGTGCCGGTCCGAGGTCCGGGACCAGTCCTTCTCGCCGTAGACGAAGTGGACCGGTGCGGTGACGTCGCGGTAGCGGGCGCGGGCCGCGGCGAGGCTGGGCAGGTTGCGGTACACGGCGCGGGCGACGGTCGAGTAGCCGGGGCGGTGGCCGACGGCGAGGAGTTCGTCGAGGTAGTCCTCGCGCAGAGCGGCCGGGTCGCCGAGGCCGCCGGACAGGATGGCGCGCATGACCGGTTTGGGTTCCAGGCGGGCGAGCAGCGGTCCCACGCCCGGTGCGATGACGCCGGTGATGATCAGCCTGGCCAGGAGGCTGGACCTGGCGATTCCGCCGGCGTAGTCGTAGGCGTTCACCGCCACGACCCGGTGGACGCGATCGGGCAGGTCGGCGGCCGTGGTGAGGGCGAGCACGGCGCCCATCGACTCGCCGAGCAGCGTCACGTCCCGCAGATCCAGTTGCGTGACAAGGCTTTTGACGGCGTCGCGCATCGCGGGTTCGTCGTAGGACGCGCCGGGCACGATCTGCGAGTGGCCCATGCCCGGCAGGTCCAGCGCGTAGACGGTGTAGCGCTGCTGGACCAACGGGACGAGCTGGCGGAAGTGCTCGGCCTGGGTGCGCACGGTGTGCAGCAGGACCAGGGGCGTGCCGCTGCCGCCGGTCAGGTAACGAAGCCGGCCCTGCCCTGTCTCGAGGAAGTGGCTAGTCGTTCCGGGAATGCCGATCCCGGTTTCACTCAGCTGCGGGGTCATCTGCACCTCAAGGCCAGTGTGTTGTGTTTTCCTACCGACTCGTCGCCACGGTAGGGCAGTGAGTTGGAAAACACAACACACCGGACTAGGCTGGGGTGATGACCGATTCCGAAGCGCGGCCCGGCATCGACATGGGCGACCTTCCCCTGGGGGCTCGTCCGTGCTCGCTCGCGGCCGCTCTGGACATCCTCGGCGAGCGGTGGTCGCTGCTGGCTCTGCGGGAGATCGGCTACGGCGTGCACCGCTTCGCCCGCATCGCCGGCTACACGGGCGCGTCCCGCGACCTGCTGGCCGACCGGCTGCGCAAGCTCGAGGCCGCGGGAGTCGTCGAACGCCGGCTCTACAGCGAGCACCCGCCCCGCCACGAGTACCACCTCACCGAGGCGGGGCGGGAACTGTTCCCGGTCATGCTCGCCCTGTCCCAGTGGGGCGACAGGTGGGCGGTGGACAGCCCGGCCCTCGTCCGCCGGCACTCCTGCGGCGAACCGCTCCAGGTCGACCTGGTCTGCCACCACTGCGGCGAGCCGGTCACCCGCGCCACGATCCACACGGAGCTAAGCCATCAGGTGGCCTTGCCGGGCGCCACGTAGAGGTTCATGCCGGTGAAGTCGAGCGTGATGTTGTAGGGCTTCCAGAAGCACTGGAAGACGGCGGCGGGCACGTCGAACCCGTACTCGTTGGTACCGCCGCGAGTGGCCGCCTCGCAGTAGATGTCCCTGGCGACGGCACTGCCGACACGGATCTCCTCGGGATAGCAGGGAAGGACGACCGTCGGCGCGCTGTGGCCGAACGTCTCGAGCGGGCGGTCGTGGTCGGTGCGGATCTTCAGCCGCTCGGCCGTGTCCCCGAACACGACCGCGGCCATCACGCCGCTGCCGCCGAAGTTCGTGCCCATCACCCGTGGTCCGGAGCCCGCGATGCTGCCGATGCTGTGCAGGTAGTGGTCGCCGGCCAGCCACAGCGGCAGGGGCTTGGTGCCCGCGCTCGCCGTCTTGACCGCGTCCGGCGTCGGGCGGCGCAGGATCAGCGAGCGGCCGGCGTAGTCGAAGGTGGTCAGCAGGTGGTAGAAGACCCACGTGCCGATCATGCCGTCGTTGTCGGTGTCGACGTCCTCGCCCGACTCGGTCGACGACCAGCCCACGGGAACGTTGCGCAGTTCGAGGCCGCCCACCTTGAACGACTCCAGCACGCCGTAGTGCGCCCAGATCTGGCCGCCCTCGTAGTCGATCTTCTGGCTGGCGACGGGGGTCAGCCCGGCTTCTTTCGCCACGGTGGAACGCATGCCCATGCTCGGGGCGCCGGTGTAGAAGGTGAAGTGCTTGGGCGGTCCGCCGTTGAGCGAGACCTCCACCTGCGGCATCGGGTCCATCCTCAGGAACTCGGCCCGGCCGATGTCGCCGTGGATCTGGTACGGCGCGCCCTGGACCGCCGAGAACCACTTCGCGTAGGACTCCTCGCCGATCGCTCGCCAGTGCGGCACGGAGGCGGCGAGCTTGTCCTGCCGCAGGTAGCAGTCGGCCAGGAGCTGGTGCGCGTCCATGTCGCCGGGCGCCAGCTCAAGAGCCTTCTGCAGATACTTCTCGGCGTCGGCGAACTTGTTGGCCAGCAGGCCGACGTAGCCGCGTTGACGGGCCGCGCGCACGTTCGCGGGGTCTGATTTCAGGATCTTCTCGTACGCGCGGCCGGCCTCCTCGAACTTCCCTGCCTTGAACAACGCGTCCGCGTCGCCGCCCAGCGCGGTGGCCACCCCACCCAGCAGCGGTGCGGCTGCGACGGCACCGGCCATCGCGGCAGCACCGCGCAGCACCGAACGCCGGTTCCACTGTCCCCCAGTAGTCACGCCATCTCCTTCGTCCTCGGCACGAGCCATGCCTTCACCCAAGGCCGAGGACGGTTGCGGTGACGTATGCGGAATTCGATACGCCCGCGATACGTGCGGTGGTTGTCAGCCCTGCTTGGGCACCGGCGAACTGGAGGTGACGGAAACGGCCCACGATTCCGTGCGGGCACAGTAGAAATCCGTGATCAGGCGGTGACGCCGACGTCGTTCCACGAGGCGCGCACCACGCCCGCGACGTCGGCCCCGAACAGCGCCTGGGCGCTCGCGGTGGTCGCCGCGGCCGCGTCGGCGAAGTTCGAGTTCACCTTGAGCTTCGTGGCGAGCGCGTCGTACCAGACCTTGCCCGCCTTCTCCCACGCGTTGCCGCCCAGCCGCGTCGCCGTGAGGTGAAAAGCCTTGTTGGGGATGCCGGAGTTGATGTGCACGCCGCCGTTGTCGTTGCGCGGGTTGCCGTCGTCGGGAAGGTCGACGTACGAACGCATGTGGGCGGGCTGGCGGTCGAGCTGGTGGGCCGTGCCGGGGTCCTTCATCGACCGCAGCGCGACGCCCTGCAGCTGCGTGCCGAGGATGCCCGCGCCGATGAGCCAGTCGGCCTGGTCGGCGGACTGGCCGAGGGCGTGCTGCTTGACGAGCGAGCCGAAGACGTCGGCCATGGACTCGTTGAGCGCGCCGGACTGCTTGCGGTACCGCAGGCCCGCCGTGTGCTGGACGACGCCGTGCGTGATCTCGTGCCCCACGACGGAAATGTCGCGAGAGAGCGCGCCGGGCTGGAAGACCTTGCCGCTGCCGTCGCCGTAGACCATCTGCGTGCCGTCCCAGAAGGCATTGTCGAAGCCGCGTCCGAAGTGGACGGACGAGACGAGCCTGAGGCCGTTGCCGTCGACGCTGTGCCGCCCGAGGACGTCGCGGTAGAAGTCGTAGGTCTGGTCGGCGTTGTCGAAGGCGTCGTTGACGGCGGGATCGCTGCTGGCGCCGTCGCCTTCCTTGCGGCGCATGACGCCGGGCAGGTTGCGCTCGTCGCCGCCCTGGACGTCGTGCACGGCCTTGAACTCGCTGGCCGGTCCGCGCAACTGGTCGGCGCCCAGGCCGAGGAACTGGACGGCCTCGGTGAGCGTGTCGCGCTGGGTGCGCAGGGCGGCCGAGGCGAGCAGAGTCGGGACGGCGTCGCGGATGTCGATGTTGCCGGCTTCCGCGAGCTCGATGAGCAGGTGCGCGGGCAGGATGAAGCAGACCATGTGCGTTTCCCCCTCTAGTCCCCTTGTACCAGGGAGGAGGGGGCCACCTGCCGTGCAAATACATGCCGGTCCGAGATTCATGCAACCAAAGGTTGCGCGAGCACGACGCCCCGGTTAGGTTGATGCGCAACCGATGGTTGCACTGAGACCGGGAGAGTCGCATGGAGTTCGGAAGCATCGAACGGGAGCTGCGCATCGACGCCGCTCCCGAGGTGGTCTACGAAGTGATCAGCTCCGCGGAGCACCTGCGCGAATGGTGGCCCGACGACGCGGAGCTCGACCCCGTACCCGGTGGCACCGGCCGGATCGTCTTCGGCGACCCGGCCTCGCCGGACGCCAAGGTCGAGCAGCTCACCGTGGTGGAGGCCGATCCGCCGCGCCGGTTCGCGTTCCGCTGGGTGTACGACGAAGGCACGTCGGGCGACTCGCTGCTCGTCACCATGGACCTCGTTCCGGCCGACAACGGCACGCTGCTGCGGTTCAAGGAGACCGGCTTCTGCGAGCGCGGGTGGGAGGCCGCCGTGCTGGAGGAGGCCTACCGCGACCACACCCGCGGCTGGGACCACTTCCTGCCGCGCCTCGTCACGCGGGCCAACGCGCTCGTCGCGCGACCGTGATCGACGACGACCTCTGGTCGGCGGTCGGCGACCCGACGCGGCGCCGGATGCTCGACCTGCTGCTCGCCGAGGGCGGCGGCACGGCGACCACGCTCAGCGAACGGCTGCCCGTCACGCGGCAGGCGGTCGCCAAGCACCTCGGTGTGCTGGACCGCGTCGGCCTGGTGCACGCGATGACGGCGGGACGCGAGCGCCGTTACGAGGTGGACGACGCGCAGCTCGCCCGTGCGGTCGCCCAGCTGTCCGCGGTCGGCGCGACCTGGGACGCCCGGCTGCAGCGGATCAAGCGGATCGCCGAACGCATCCAGCGGGACCGAGAGGATCACTCATGACCACGAGCACAGCTCGCAGCTACTCGACGTCGTACACGGTCGGACAGTCACCGGACGAGGTCTTCGCCGCCGTCCTGGACGTCCGCGCGTGGTGGACCGGCGAGGTGCTGGGGCGCGCCGACGAGGTGGGCGCCGAGTTCACCTACCGGCATCCGCCGCAGCACTACAGCCGCCAGCGCGTGGCCGAGCTCGAGCCGGGCCGCCGCGTGGTCTGGCAGGTCACCGACAGCCACCTGTCGTTCGTCTCGGAGCCGGGTGAGTGGACCGGCAGCGAGATCGTCTTCGACATCGTCGCCTCGGCCGGCGGTACCGAGCTGCGGTTCGCCCACGTCGGGCTGGTGCCGGACGTGGAGTGCTACGGCGCGTGCTCCACCGGGTGGCTGCACTACGTCAACGGCAGCCTGCACAGCCTGATCACGACTGGAAAGGGCCTTCCGGACCCATGGTGACCGATCTGGCCGCGAAGGCCGAACTCCTGCGTTCGCTGCACGTCCCCGGTGACCCGCTGGTCCTCCCGAACGCCTGGGACGTCGGCAGCGCGCGTGCTGTCGTGGACGCGGGGTTCCCGGTGGTCGCGACGGCGAGCAACGCGATCGCGGCGGCGCTGGGGTATGACGACGGCGAGGGCGCCCCTCGCGAGGAGATGATGTTCGTCGCCGGGCGCATCGCGGCGTCGGTCGAGGTGCCGGTGACCGTCGACGCCGAGGCCGGGTACGGGCTGGCACCGGGTGAGCTGGTCGAACTGCTCGTCGGGATCGGTGCCGCCGGCTGCAACATCGAGGACACCGACCACGTGAACGGCGGCCTGGTCGACGTGGACGTGCGTGCCGCGTACCTCGGGGCGATGCGGGAGGCCGCCGGCCGCGCCGGAGTGCCGCTGGTCATCAACGCCCGCGTCGACTCGTACTTCCCGGCCTCTCCGCACCACGGGGACGACAGGCTGGCCGACGCCGTCAGCCGCGCCAGGGCGTATTGGTCGGCTGGCGCCGACTGCGTGTTCGTGCCGGGAGCAGGGCCAGCGGACCTCCGCGAGGTGGTCGCCGCCGTTGCCGTGGTGAACGCCGGGCTGCCGTTGGAGGGCGGGTCGCTGGAGGAGCTTCGCGCGGCCGGTGTGGCTCGCGTGTCGGTCGGCCCGCAGCTCTATCGCAGTGCGCTCGACCACCTGCGGGCTGACCTTCAGTTGCTCAGCGGCGCACCCACCGCGTGACGACCGGGGTGCCGTCGTGCGCCGTGACACGGATGCGCACCAGGCCTGGCGGCACCTCGGTCGCCGTGAACCAGCCATCGGCGATCGGCACCGCACGGCGTGACCGCGGCGTCTCCACCACCGCCTCGCCCTCGGCGCCGGTGACCAGGCCGCGGACCACGTCGTCGCTGATCTCCAGGCTGACCGTGACCCGCTCG
Source organism: Lentzea sp. NPDC005914 (assembly GCF_040629405.1). Classification (NCBI taxonomy): domain Bacteria; kingdom Bacillati; phylum Actinomycetota; class Actinomycetes; order Pseudonocardiales; family Pseudonocardiaceae; genus Lentzea; species Lentzea sp. NPDC005914. The sequence continues at coordinate 20,769 of NZ_JBEXVQ010000015.1, forward strand.
GACTCGAAGGCCAGCGTGAGCGGTCCGTCGCCGCGGACGAGCGCCTCGTCCTCGATGAGCTCGGCCAGTTCGGCGTCGAGGGTGCGCAGTGCCAGGGCGGCGCTCGCATCGCGCAGCACGCCCGCCGGGACCGGGTCGAACTCGTCGGCGGCGGCGCGCAGGACGTCGAGGAAGTCGTCGTCGTTCATGACCGTTCCTCCAGCACTGAGTGGCCCTTGACCAGCGCTTTCAGCTTGCCGAGGCAGCGCTGCCGGATGGGTCCGATGCTGCCGACCGGCATGTCCAGGGCGAGCGCGGCGTCGGCGTAGGCGGGCGGCGGCGAGGCCATCAGCACGCGCAGCAGCCGCCGGCACCGCTCCGGCAGGTCCTCGAAGACACGCCAGAGCGCGGCGTTGCGTTCGCCTTCGAGCAGCTCGTGGTCGATCGCCGGGGCGGGGTCGGGGGAGTCCTCGATCTCCTCGGCGGGTTCCGGCAGACGGCCTGACCTGCGGATGATCTGCAGGCACTCGTGCCGCGCGGTGGTCGAGAGCCAGCCCGCGAGACGCTCCGGTTCGGCGATGCGGTCGAGGTGCTCGACCAGCTTGATCCACGTGCACTGGACGGCGTCGGCCGCGTCGGCGTCACTGAGGCGGTAGGCGCGGGCGATCGACCACAGCAGTCCGCTGAACTGTCTGACCAGGGCGTCCCACGCGCTCTGGTCCCCACGCGCGGCCGCGGCCACCAGCGCCGGAATGTCCATGTGGACATGATGCCGCGCCACGCGGTCTTGATTCGCGAAATTGCCGTCCAAGTCGGGTCATTCGGGTGCATGCTGTGACCGACAGCACTAGCTGAGGACTGATGAACATGACCAGTGCGACCGCGTCCTCCCGCCACAACTGGGAGACGGACCTGGAGCGCTACCGCAACCGAGCGGTGAGCGTCCTCGAGGCCCACGTGCCTGCTGAGACCGGCTGCACCGAGTGCGGCGACCCGTGGCCCTGTGCCCGCGCGTGCGCGGCCGAGCTGGTGCTCGAACTCTGAGAACCTGCTCTGCTCGCGGACGTGGGGTGTCCACGTCCGCTTCCTACGAGTTCACCCGTTCGAGGAACGCGCCGACCCCGCCGGCCATCCGCTCGACCTGCTCGTCGAGCGTGATCGACTCCTTGAACCGCGACCCCGGTCCCGCGCTCTTCTTCCCCCGCAGGTACAGCGAGCACTCCAGGTCCGCGCACACGTAGACGCCGACGGAGTTGCCCAGCTGCCCGGACTTCCCCGCCTTGCGCGCGGTCATCAACGACACCCCGTCGCCGGAATGCGTGGTCAGGCACCACGCGCACATCGTCTTGCGCGCCCGCCCGGCCTGGGCCGCCCTGCGCAGCGCGATGCCGACGAGCCGTCCGTCCAGTTCGATCACCAGGTACGCGCGGTCGGGGGCGGCGGGATCACGCCAGCCGAGGAAGTCCAGGTCGTCCCACGGTCGTGCGGCAAGATCCTTGGGCACGTGCATGCGCTTCGCCTCGCCCTTGGTGGAATTGACGAAGGACGCGCGGATGTCGTGTTCGGTCACCGGCTTCATGACCAGGGACGCTAGGCTTACCTAGAGGTCCTAGGCAAATTATTAAGGACCCTAGGAAGGGTGGCGCATGGCACGCGCGGGGCTCACCGCCGACCGCCTCACGCAGGCGGCGGCGGAGCTGGCCGACGAGGTCGGCTTCGAGAACGTGACGGTGTCCGCGCTGGCCCGGCACTTCGGCGTGAAGGACGCGTCGCTCTACTCGCACATCCGCAACGCCCACGACCTGCGCGTCCGCCTCGCCGTGCTGGCCCTGGCCGAACTGGCCGACCGGGTCTCCGACGCCCTCGCCGGCCGTTCGGGCAAGGACGCGCTCGTGGCGTTCGCCACCGCCTACCGGACCTATGCCCGCGAGCACCCCGGCCGGTACGCGGCGACGCAGATGGCGCTCGACCCGGACACGGCGGCGACCAGCGCGGCCGGCAAGCACGCCGAGATGACACGCGCGATCCTGCGCGGCTACGACCTGTGGGAGCCGGACCAGACCGACGCCGTACGGCTGCTGCACAGCACGTTCCACGGCTTCGTGTCGTTGGAGCGCGCCGGTGCGTTCCACAGCCACCCGCGCGGGGTCGAGGCGTCATGGACACGGGCCCTCGACGCGCTCGACTCGCTGCTGCGTTCGTGGCCCTAGTTCCGCTGACCGGTATCAATACTTCGGCGACCGACGCCGCACTGCTTGGATGAGCGCCATGCGCGCCCTGCTGCTCTCCGTGCTGCTGACCGTGTCGTTCACGATGCCCGCCCAGGCCACGAGCGGGTTCGTCGTGCTCCGCGACGTGGACCCCACGATCCTGCACGACATCCGCTACTACACCTCCCACAACTTCGTGGGCACCCGCGTCGACGGCTACCGCCAGCCGCTGTGCATCCTGACCAGGCCCGCGGCGCTGGCGTTGCGCTCGGTCCAGCGCGAGATGCTCAAGCAGGGCTACACGCTCAAGGTCTACGACTGCTACCGCCCGCAGCGCGCGGTCGACCACTTCGTGCGGTGGGCGCGCGACCTGGCCGACCAGCGGATGAAGGCCGAGTTCTACCCGCGCGTCGACAAGACGCGGCTGTTCGAGGACGGCTACATCGCGGAGAAGTCCGGGCACAGCCGCGGTTCCACGCTCGACCTGACGATCGTGAAGCTGCCGGCGCGGTACCAGCGGCCGTACGTTCCGGGCGAGAAGCTGGTGGACTGCATCGCGCCGAACCGGTTTCCCGACAACACCGTCGACATGGGCACCGGGTACGACTGCTTCGACACGCTCTCGCACACCGACGACCCGCGGGTGACCGGGAAGGCGCGGGAGAACAGGCAGCTGCTGAAGGCGGCGATGGCGGGGGCCGGGTTCCGCAACCTGCCTGAGGAGTGGTGGCACTTCACGTTGAACGGTGAGCCCTACCCGGACACCTACTTCAACTTCCCGGTGTCACGGGTCTGACGGGTCTCGCGGCTCGGCGCTCCACCAGCCGAGTGGCGCGTGCGCCGGCACGACCCGCCCCTAGCGGTTCAGGCGCTCGAGCAGGGTGCGGGCGTGCGCGGCGATCCGGGGATGCGGGTGCTCGGAGATCTCCCGGACGCACGCCACGACCTCCTCCGGAACCGGGCCCGCGCACAACCGGTCGATTTCCTGCAGGTGGTGGAGCAGTTCCACGGCGTCGCCGGTGTCCGCCGCTCGGGTGAGGGCGTGCGCGGCGGCGACGAGCGCGGAGGCCGTGGCGGCGCCGTCGACGCGTTCGTGGCGCGCTCGAATCAGCGTGGCCTCGACGATGTCGACGGCCGAGCGGGACGGGTCGCGGGCAGCCTGGTTGTAGACGCGCTGGGTGGTGTCGACCGAGGCGTGGCCGACGTCGGCTTGGACGTGGGTCATGTCGGCGCCGCCCTCTGCGGCGCTGGTGACGTAGAAGTGGCGCACGACGTGCGGGCCCAGGGCTCCCGCGATCTCGGCCAGTTCCGGGCCGGCCGCCACGGCGATGCGGCGCAGCAGGGCCCAGACGTCGCGCGGGTTCATCCTGCCCCCGTCGCGGGTGATGATCAGCGGGGTGCGATGCGGGGCCACCTGGTGCGGCAGCGACAGCACCGAGGTCCGTGACCAGCGATCCCGTTCGGCCAGGTACTCCGTCACCGCGTTGTCGGCCAGCTTCGACAGGTACACGATCCGGAACTTGCCGCCCTTGCCCAGGACTCGCAGCGCCTTGCGGCCGCGGTTCTGGTGCAGGTCGCCCCGGTCCAGGCCGGTGGCCTCGGCGACGCGCAACCCCAGGGTGAACAACGCGGTGAGGGCCACGGCACGCAACGCCATCAGCGGGTTCACGCCGCGCCGCACCCGTGCCGCGGTGTGCAGCAGCAGCTCCACCTGCCGCGCGGTCAGCACCACGGTGGCCGAGGTGTCGTGACTGCGGCCCAGCCCCAGGCCCGACCGGTCGAAGTTGGTCGGATCGCCCGGCACCGCGCCGTGCTCCCACAGGTACCCGTAGAACTTGCCCACCACGGCGAGCCGATGCGCGCGCGTCGACTTGGGCACGCCGGCGGCGGCCAGGTCCTGCTGCCACTGCTTCACCTCGGTCGACGTCACGCCGAGCGGGTGGATCCGGGCGTGGTCGCACCAGCGGAACCAGGCCAGGTGCCGGAACTTGCCGGTCCGCACGGGCGGTGTCGACGCGGAGGCGGGACGGGGATCTGGTTGCGAGGTCAGGGACGTCACCCACGTGCGGCTGACGCCGAGCGCGTCCGCATAGGACAGACGGGTGGCCCGGGAGGTGTAGCCGAGCAGCCAGTCACGCAGCAGCCGTTCCAGCTCGGCGAGTTCGGTGAACAGCTCGGCAGGCAGGTCCATCGCACCCGACGCTGTCACGGTGAGCTCTCCACGATCACGCACGCGCGTGACGTTATACCTAGTCGATCACGGCGAGCGCCTCGGCGATCCGCGTGGCGTCGTCCCGGTCGTCATCGGTGCGGGCCTGCAGCGCGAGCTGAACGGCGGTGAGAACGCCGGCGATCCGCTGTGCGCCCGCTGCCGCGCGTTCGGCCTGGTCGCGTAGTGCCTGGAGCAGTTCTCCGTGTCGCTGGGCGCGCTGTTCGTGGCCCTCGACCAAGGCCGCCAGAGACGCTTCGTAGGCCTTCTTCTGTGAGATCAGTTCGCCGGCCTGGTCGCGGCGCAGCTGCTCGAGCTCACCCGTGTGAGCGGCGCGTTCCTGGTCGAGCTGGCCTGCGAGGGAACGCAGCTCGGCTTGGGCGCGCGCCTGTTCGTCTTCGCGTTGCTGCTGGACTGCGGTCAGTTCAGCGGTGAGACGGGCGGCCTTTTCCCGTGCGGCGGCGGCCTGTTCGTGAGCCAGCGCGACGCGGGTGTCGGCGGCCTGGGCGGTGGCGGCTTCCCGGGCGGCCGCGTCGGCGGCTTGCTGTTCGGAGGTGTCGCGCTGGGCCTGCATGCGGTCACGGGCGGCGTAGGCCTCCAGGCGAGCCTGGTCAGCGGCGTCGCGGGTCTTCAGCGCGGCGGTCTCAGCGGCTCGGGACTCGGCGGCCTGGCGCAGTGCCTCGTCCCTGGCGAGCTCGGCGGCGTGCGCCCTCGCCAGCGCCTGGTCCCGATCCTCGACCGCGGCGCGGGTGTCGGCCTCGGCGGTCTCCGCTCGGGCGATCAGGGTCGTTTCCAGGGCTTCGAGGGTCGTGTGGGCCGTGGTCATCGCCTCCAGTAGCCCGTTGAGCGGTTCCCACGCGTCGTCCAGCTGCTCGGCGAGGTCTGCCGCGGTCTGGCGCAACGTCATCGCCTCGCCGCCGGTGAGCTCGGTGGCGCGTGCAGCGGCTCGCTGCAGTTTGGCCTGCGACTGGCAGTCCTTGTCGTCGGCCCAGCAGTACAGCGGCGGGCGGCCGGTCGGCTTGCGCGCCGACACCGGCGTGCCGCAGTAGCGGCAGGGGCGGGTGCGGACCGGCTGACCAGCGGTTTCAACGGTGATCGTCACCCGCACAGCCTACCACGCTTACTAGTTTCCGTTTTCAGTAACCAGTATCTGTTTCTGGCAACAAGAACGTTCAGATCGACCTTGCCGAGATAAGTGTCATTATGTCGGCATCATGTGCTAACGCGAATACAGTGCCGTGAAGGAGGCGGATGTGGGCGCTGCGAAAACTAGGAGGCCGTCACCGTGACGAAAATTGGCCCTTGTCTCGGCATGGGCGGATCACGAGGTCGTGATCCGGCGCTCGGCGTGAGATCGCTCCGAGCGAGCCAGTAGGCTGATCGCGATGGACGAGCTGAAGGGCGACTGCGCCAACTGTTTCGGGTTGTGCTGCGTCGCGCTGCCGTTCGCGAGGTCGGCGGACTTCGCGGCCACCAAGGACGCCGGGACGCCGTGCCGCAACCTGCTGGCCGACCACCGGTGCGGCATCCACGACCAGCTGCGGCAGAAGGGCTATCCCGGCTGCACGGTCTACGACTGCTTCGGTGCCGGGCAGCGGGTGTCGCAGACGGTGTTCCGCGGCGTCGACTGGCGCACCGGTGAGCGGCAGAAGATGTTCGCCGTGTTCCCTGTCGTGCGGCAACTGCACGAGCTGCTCTGGTACCTCGCCGAGGCACGGCGCCTCGATCCGCACGACGACCTCGACGACGCCTACGCGGAGGTCGAGCGGCACACGGTCGCGGAGCCGGACGACATCCTGCGGCTCGACGTGGCGGAGATCCGGGCGAAGGTGAACGTCCTGCTGCTGCGCACCAGCGAGCGGCTGCGGTCGAGCGCGAAGTCGTACCGGGGCGCGGACCTGATCGGCGCGCGGATGCGGAACAAGAACCTGAGCAGCGCCGACTTCCGGGGTTCCTACCTGATCGGCGCGGATCTGACGAACGCCGACCTGTCGCGGGCGGACATGATCGGTGCCGACCTGCGGGGTGCGGAGCTGGCGGGTGCGGATCTGAGCACGTGCCTGTTCCTGACGCAGCCGCAGGTCAACGCCGCTCGGGGCAACGCCCGCACGAAGCTGCCCGCGACGCTGACGCGGCCGTCGCACTGGGACGCGGTGACCGGCAAGCGCCGCTGACGGTGTCAGGGCGGTGTCAGCGGCCGCTGTCAGAGTGCCGATCATGAAGAAGGCACTTCTGATCATCGCCGCCGCGGTGGCGGGTCTGCTCGCACCCGGCGTCGCGCACGCCGAGACCCCTCCCGGCTGCGCGTCGGCCCAGCAGATCGGCTCGACCGCCTACGTGAAGTTCGCGGACGGCTCGACGGCCGCGTCGGTGAAGCAGTTCGCGGGCTGCGGCAAGAACTGGGGCTACGTGTTCGTGTGGGCGGACTTCGCCGCGAAGTACGACCAGTTCCACGTCGTCGTGTCGGTCAAGACCGACGACGGCCTCGACCACGGCAAGGTGATCGGCCGGCTCGACCAGCGCGAGGTGTGGTCCAAGGGCACGTCCACCATCAACGAGTGCACGCGGGCGGCCGGCATCGTGGCGCTTGGCGAGGACGGCTGGAGCGCCAACACGAGCCGTCGCTGCTGACCAGCGCGAACGGTCTGACTGAAATTTCAGTCAGGATCTGGGGTGGGCCTCATGAAGAGGCGCGCTTTCGTGCAGCCGGCGGCGGCCGCGGTCAGTGGTCTGCTCGCCGGCTGCGCGGATGATCAGAGGTCCTGGGTGATGCCGGAGGAAGGGCAACCCCACAGGCGGACGTGGATGGCGTTCGCCGCCTCCGAACGGATCTGGGGGCGAGACCTGGTTGCCCAGGTGCAACGCGACCTGGCCCGGATCGCTACCACGATCGCCCGGTTCGAGCCGGTGTCGATGCTCGTGAGCGCTGACGAGCTGGACCTCGCCCGTCAGCTGACCGGCGGAAACGTCGACCTGGTCACCGCGGAGCTCGACGACCTGTGGCTGCGGGACACCGGTCCGGTGTTCGTGAACGGTGCCGCCGTGGACTTCAACTTCAACGGCTGGGGCGGCAAGCAGCGGCACAGCCGGGACGCGATGGTCGCGCGGTGCGTGGCAGGTCACGCCGGCGTCGAGGCGGTGAAGACCGATCTGGTGCTCGAGGGCGGCGCGCTGGAGGTCGACGGCGAGGGCACGGCGATCATCACCGAGAGCTGCGTGCTCAACGACAACCGCAACCAGGGCTGGACCAAGCGCGACGTCGAGGAGGAACTGGCGCGCCTGCTGGGGATCCGGAAGGTGATCTGGCTGCCGCGCATCGCCGGGCGTGACATCACCGACGGGCACACGGACTTCTACGCGCGGTTCGCCGGTCCCGGTGTGGTGGTGGCAGGGCTGGACAACGACCCCGAGTCGTTCGACTACGACGTCACGCGCCGCCACCTGGAGATCCTTCGTGAGGCCACGGACGTCCAGGGCTGGAAGCTGCGGGTCGAGGTGCTGGAAGGGCCGTCGCGGACGCGGGTGCAGGACGAGGACTTCGCGGCCGGGTACGTGAACTTCTACGTGTGCAACGGCGCGGTGATCGGGCCGGAGTTCGGTGACCCGGAAGCCGACGGGAAGGCCCTGGCGATGCTCACGCGACTGTTTCCCGGACGTACGGTGGTGCAGATCAACATCGACGGCATCGCGTCGGGTGGTGGTGGCATCCACTGTGCGACGCAACAAGAACCGAGGTAGCCCCAGTGTCGGAGCGCAGGACGCAGATGCTCGAGGCGGCCGTTCGCGTGATCGCGCAGGACGGTGTGCGCGGGCTGCGCGTCGAGAAGCTCGCGGCCGAGGCCGGCGTGTCCACGGCGTTGATCTACTACCACTTCAAGGACCGCGCGGGGATCCTGCGGGCGGCGTTGGGGCACGTCAACCATCGTGCGCGTGTCTACACCGAGCCGGCGGACGGTGATCCGCGCGCGCAGCTGGAGCAGATGCTGCTGGCTGAGCTGCAGGACGTCGCGCAGGTGCGGGAGACGAGCGTGGCGTGGGGTGAGCTGCGGGCCAGCGCGGTCTTCCACGCCGAGCTGCGCGAACCCCTGGAAGCCGCCACCCGCGCGTGGAACGCCGACGTCGCCGAACTGGTCCGCGCGGTCGATCGGGAGCTGGACTGCGAGGCGGTGGCCGAGCGGCTCACGGCGCTGGTCGAGGGGCTGAGCGAGCGCTGGCACAGCGGGTCGGTGTCTCTGGAACGGGCGCGCGAGCTGCTGACCGGCGCTTTGCGTGACCTCTAGACCGACAGGCGTTGCTGGGCGACCGCGCGGGCGAAGCCCTCGACGTTGTCGATCATGATGTTGTGGCCGGTGTGCGGCACGGAGATGACCTGGACACCGGCGGCGGTGAGTTCGCGGGCGCCGGAGGGCGGGGCGTCCTCGGGGTGCAGGAAGACGCGCGGGATCTCCAGTTCCAGCAACAGCTTCCGCATCGTCGGGGACGTGCCGCGGACGAGGTCGACGGCGCTGCGGTAGAGGGCTTCGCGGCCGGCCATGCGCATGGTGGCGGCCCAGTGCGGCCCGACGTCGCGCAGCACGCGCTCGAAGCCGTGCGAGAGGAAGTCGGCCTCACCGTAGGCGGCGATGCCCCGGCTGCCGGGCGCGCCGAGCGCGGGCGTGGCGGGGTCGACGTGGGGGTCGACGAGGACGAGCGAGCGCACCATCTCGGGATGGCGCGCGGCGAGCACGATGGCGACGGCGCCGCCCATGCTGTGGCCGATGATCTCGCTGCGCCGCAGCCCGATCTTGGCCAGCGCCACCGCGAGCGCGTCGGCGTGCCCTTCGAGCGAGTAGGCGAACCCGGTGGGCCGGTCGCTGATGCCGAAGCCGAGCATGTCCATCATCAGGCTGCGGCGGCCGGCGAGCAGCGGGTGCGAGACGGCTTCGGCGTAGTAGGGCGCCGATGACGCGCCGAGGCCGTGCAGGTAGACGCGTGCGGGCGTGGCGCCCGGCACTTCGACCCAGCGGATCCGGACCCCAGGTCTGATCTCGACGGCGCGCATTTCTCTCCCCGCGTGGATTCGGTTTCCGGACCCTACCCTGCGTCCCCTGAGTGTGAGACCGCTTTTGAGAGCCGGTTCTCAGCTAGTCGACGACTCGTGCCGAGACCACCGCGAGAAGCAGTGTCACGGCGGTGAACACGAAGGTGTAACTGAATCCTATGGCCGCGTGCAGAGGGCGTGATCGCGCTCCCTCGCACAGCTGCAGCTGCCAGTAGGCGGCGCCCAGCCCGAAGATCAGCCACGGGATGACGATCAGCGCTGTGGTGGGTCCGCCGAGCATGCCGCTGACCGCGAAAGGTGTTGCGGCGGTGAGGATTCCGGTGACCGCGGCGACTGTTCGCGGCCTAGTCACCGGCTCACCGGACAGGCGCGTGGCTCCCGTGGCGACGGCTGCCGCGAGCGCCACGGCGGTGATCAGGAGGCCGAACAGCCACGGGCGTTCGTCGGCGCCGGTGGCGGTGACCGGGATGAGGGCGGCCGCGATGAGCAGCACGACGGCGGTGGGTGTCAGCGGCAGCACCCAGGCGTGGCGGAGGGGCACCGCGTGATGCTCGCTCATGTTCGTGTTGATCGGCAGAGGCCGAACGGTGTCACTCCACCGCTGTCTTGCCGGGTGTTCGCGAACTGAGGTAGCCGTTGTCGGCCCGGTATCTGATCTCAGGGGGTCTGACGGTGACACGTCCGAAGGCATTCGTGGTCATGCCGTTCGCGAGAGAGTTCGACGACATCTGGACCGAACTGCTCAAGCCGGCACTCGAGCGGGCGGGCTTTGCCGCGACCCGCGCCGATTCGGTGCTCAACCAGCGGAACATCCTGCAGGACGTCGTGCTCGGGATCGGTGAGGCCGCCCTGATCATCGCCGATCTGACCGGCCTCAACAGCAACGTGATGTACGAGCTCGGGCTCGCGCACGGCCTGCGGCGCCGGGTCGTGCTGATCACCCAGAACCTGGAGGACGTGCCGTTCGACCTGAGGGCGTACCGGGTGATCGAGTACTCGACGAGGTTCGGCCGCAGTGACGAGCTGGTCTCCGTCATCGCCGAGATCGCCGGCAACCTGTCGCAGCTCGGCTTCGGCAGCCCGGTCACGGACTTCTGGAACCCAGACCTGCATCCCGTCGAGGCCGAGGCGGAGCTGTCCTCGGCGGCGCACCCGGTGGCCCCCGCGGACGTCGAAGCGGCCATGGCGTTGACCGAGGCCTCGATGCGGACACTCCTGTCGCTCGCCACGACGGCGGTCGAACCCATCGGCACCGACACGGACACGCTGGTGGGGCTGGCCACCGTTCTGCAGTCGGACGAGCCGGCCGGCAAACCCGGCTTCTTCCGTCGCCGCGCTCGCGAGAACGACGTGGCCGCGGCAGAGCAGGAGATGGCGTCCTGGATCATTGCGCTGGGCGCCCGCCTCGACGAGTACGTCCCCGACATGACGCGGGAGTTGGAGAAGATCGACCGCGGGGTGAGCACCATCGCCTTCGCCGATCGGCTGGACTTCCCGTCGGCCGTCGTGACGTTGAACAGGTGGCGGATCTCCGTGCCCGATCAGCTCGAGAGGATCGGCAAGGCGGAGACGAGTCTGCGGCGGTTCGCCATGGGATGCGAGTCACTCGGCGCGGACTACCCGGTGATCCGGCGGGCCAGCGACCGGGCGGGGGTGCCGCTGTGGGCGATGGTCGACCGTTACGTGAGCGCCCAGGCGCAGCTGTCACGGCTGGAGAACCTGCTGGAGACGAAACCGGCCCCGGCCGCGGGCCAGTAGCAGTAGCTCAGGTCAGGCCGAGCGCGGCGCAGGCGGCCGTCACGGTGGCGGCTTTCAGTTCGTCGACGGGTGCGTCGGGGAACTGCATGGTGCAATCCTGCATGCCGCCGAACGCCAGCACCGCGCGGGCTTCCTGCTCCAGCGTCGCTCCCGGCCCGAACACGAGCCGGGTCAGGCGGGCGCGCCACGCGAGCACGATGTCGATCAGGCCCAGCTCGGCGAGCGTGGTCATCTCGGTGAGCAGGAGCAGCATGTCCTTGCGGTGGCGGTGGTGGAAGTCGAAGAAGCCCTCCACGAGCTCGCGGGGCGCGACGTCGGCGCGGGCCTCCATGCGGTCGAGGAACTGCTCGCCGTCGTCGAGCAGCGGCGTGACGATGCTGCGGACCAGGTCCTCGCGCGAGGTGAAGTGGTAGTAGAGCGCGGGTTTGGTGATGCCGAGGCGGTCGGCGATCTCCTGCAGGCTCGTCTGCTGCACGCCTTTGGTGGCGAACAGCTCGCGGGCGGTCTGCATGATCCGCTGTTTGGTGTCGGACGGTCGGGCCACGCGTCGAATCTTACTTAACAGTCGGTAAAAACGGGTGTAGGCTCGCCGGCAGGGGACTTACCGAACGTTAAGTAAGGGGTTGACGTGCGGATTCTTGTTTCAGGGGCGAGCATCGCGGGTCCGGTTCTGGCGTACTGGCTGGCCCGGTACGGGCACGAGGTGACGGTGGTGGAGCGGTCGCCGGTGCTGCGCAAGACAGGTGGGCACGCGGTCGACCTGATGAAGCCCGCGATGGAGATCTCGGAGCGCATGGGCGTGGTCGGGCGCATCGAGGCGCTGGCGACCGGGACGGAGCGGATCACGGTCCTGCGGGAGGGGACGCGCAGACCTATCAGCGCGGACGTGACCAAGCTGTTCGCGGCGGCGTCGGACCGGCATGTCGAGGTGATGCGCGACGATCTGAGCGAGATCTACTACGAGGCGACGCTGCCCGACGTGGCCTACATGTTCGGCGACTCGATCACGTCCATCGGCGACGACGGTGACGTGACGTTCGAGAACGCGCAGCCGCAACGGTTCGACCTGGTGATCGGCGCCGACGGGTTGCACTCGAACGTGCGCCGGCTGGTGTTCGGCGAGGTCGCCAAGAACTTCACCGGCGCGTACCTGGCGGTGTTGTCGGTCCCGCGCGAACTGGGTGTGCCGGGAGCGATGACCGGGCACATCGGGCCGGGACGCAGCGCGCAGGTCTACGGCGCACGGCACGTGGACGACGCGCGGGCGGTGTTCCTGTTCCGCAGCCCCGAACTCGACTACCACCACCGCGACGTCGACCGGCAGAAGCAGCTGCTGCGTGAGGCGTTCGCGAACCTGCACCCCGAGGTCGACGCGTGGTTGAAGTATCTCGACGAGGACCGGGTGTTCTACTTCGACTCGATCACGCAGCTGCGCGAGGACCGGTGGTCGAAGGGACGCGTGGCGCTGGTCGGGGACGCGGGTTACTGCCCCGGCCCGGCGATCGGGGGCAGCACGAGCCTGGCGGTGATGGGTGCGTACGTGCTGGCGGGCGAGCTGGCGCACACCGACGACTACGCGGCGGCGTTCGCGCGCTACGAGAACGAGATGCGCGAGCTGGTGCACGCGAGCCGCAAGTTCGCGCTCGGCGTGGCGAAGACGCTGATCCCGCGGACGAGGACGGGTGTGTGGGCGTTGACGCGGGGTGCGCAGCTGGTGACGTCGCTGCCGTCGTGGATGGTGCGGCCGCTGGCCAAGCTGAACTCGAAGGGCCTGCGGCTGCACGACTCGATGGTGGTGCGCGACTACGAGCGTCAGGGCGCCGGTGTTGCGGCGCCCTGACGCGTCAACTCAGAACTGCAGGCTCCACTTGTCGAGGAAGCCGGTGTCCTGGGCCGCGTTGTCGTTGACCCGCAGCTGCCAGTTGCCGTTGGCGACCTCGCTGGAGGCGTTGACGGTGTAGGTGGTGTTGATGTTGTCGGTGCCGCCGCCGGTGCGGTTGTGCAGGGTGTAGACGGTGCCGTCCGGGGCGACCAGGTCGACCTTGAGGTCGCCCTGGTAGGTGTGCTTGATGTCCACGGCGACCTTGAGGGCCGCCGGGGCGTTGCCGGTCACCTCGGACACCGCGATCGGGGAGTTGACGGTGCTGTTGTCCGCGATCGGGAAGTCAGTGGCGTTCTCGAAGTACTTGCCGGGCGGGGTGGTGACGCCGCAGTACTGCTGCTCCTTGCCGATGGCCTCGTACGGGCAGTCGGCGCGTTCGAGCAGCTGCAGCACGGCCTCCTTGTTGCGGGAGGTCTGCGCCGGGATCACCTCGTCGGGCGGGTAGAAGCCGCCGCCGGAGCCGGAGCTGCCGGGGTACATCTCGAAGGTGTAGGCGAAGATGCCCTGCGTGCCCCACAGCCAGTCCGGGATCGACCCGTCGGTGATGTACAGGTCGCTGGACTGCTCGGGCGTGTAGCCGTTGCTCTGAGCCATGGACTGGCCGATGGTGGCGAACGTGTCGCGCTGGTCCTGGGTCAGGCCCGGCGCGACGTCGTCGTAGGTCCAGCCCCACGGCCACAGGATGAGCTGGCTGTAGGTGTGGAAGTCGATGGACGCGGTGATCTGCTGCTTGCCGCCGACGGTGCGGCCGCGCACGAAGTCGGACACGACCTTGACCTCGGGAGCGGACGCCGCGCTGGGGCCGCGGTAGGTCTCACTGCCGGTACTGCCCGAGGAACCGCCGCAGCAGCCCCACTTGTAGTCCCAGTTGCGGTTGAGGTCGGTGCCGACGTTGCTCGAACCGGCGTTGGGCTGGCGGTTCTTGCGCCACGACCGGTAGCTGCCGGTCGCGATGTCGTACTCGCCGCCGTCGGGGTTGACGTCCGGGATGATCCAGATCTCGCGGGTGTCGACGAGGTCCTTGACCCGCGGCTCGGTCGCGTACTTCGAGGTCAGCTCGTTGATCGTGTACAGCGCCATCTCGACGGTGAGGTGCTCACGGGCGTGCTGGTGGTGCGTGAACAGCACCTCCGGCTCGTTCTCGTCGACGCCGACGTTGTCGCTGATCTTGAGCGCGATGATGTCGCGGTTCTCGTAGGACTTGCCGATGACCTGCTTGGAGATCAGGTTCGGGTACGCGGCGACCACGTTGTTGATCTCGGCGGTCATCTCGGCGTAGTTGTGGTAGTTCGAGTCCGCGGCGGGGAAGTCGAACGGCCCGATCTCGGAGTTCGCCTCCATCCGCTTCGGCAGCTCGGAGACCTCGAAGCCCTGGGCCCTGAGGTTGCGGACCTCGCGCTCGGTCGCGGTGATCACGACGATGCCGTGCTCCTCGACCGAATCGATCGCGGCGCCGGAGCGGGCGACCTTGGAGCGCTGCTCAGCGGTGCGGACGTTGTTGACCTGGTAGTTCGTCGACGTTTCTTGCTTGTCGGGGGCCGCCCCGGTGGGCACGCCTCCCATGGCGAACACGACGCTCGCGGCGACGGTGACCCCGATCAGAGGTCTGAGATGGTTCTTTCGCATGCAGGGCAACCCTTTCGTACCACGGCAGGGACATGGCTCCGCCAAGTGAAGTGCGTGTGAAGGCCCACTGTCATCCCGCCATCCGTATGGGGTTACCTGGTGAGATGACGCGCTATGACGCTGTGGAGGCCGCTTCGTACCGGGTGGCCCGCGAGATTTCGCTGACGGGGCTGTCGTCGTGGCGCGACGCCGTGGCGCCGTACTTCCTGCCGGGACGGTCCGTGCTGGACCTGGGGGCCGGGACCGGGTTGTTCGTGCGGGCGTTCGGCGAGTGGTTCCCGGACGTGTCCGTGGTGGCGGTGGAGCCTTCGGCGGACATGAGGGCCGCGTCGGGCCTGGCGATGCTGGCCGGGGACGCGTCGGCGGTGCCGTTGCCGGACGCGTCGGTGGACGTGGTGTGGATGTCCACGGTGGTGCACCACGTTCGTGATCTGGCCGCGGCCGGGGCGGAGTTGCGGCGGGTGCTGCGTCCGGGCGGTGTAGTGGTGTTGCGGTCGTTGTTCCGGGAGCGGCACTCCGGGATCGGGTTGTTCCGGTTCTTCCCCGAGGCGGTGCGGGCGCTGGCGTCGTTTCCGACGGTGGACGAGGTCGCGGACGGGATGGGGTTCGTGGTGGAGCGGCTGGAGGCGGTGCCCCAGGTGACCGCGTCGTCGCTGGCGGAGAAGGCATCGAACGTGCGGTGGGAGGCGGACACGCTGCTGCGGTCGCTGTCGGCAGAGGAGTTCTCGGCGGGGCGGGAGCGGCTGGCCGCAGCGGCTCTGGTGGAGCCGGGGCCGGTGGTCGATCACCTGGATCTGCTGGTGCTCAAAACTGTCGGTGGTGTCTGAGACGCTGCTGGGTGTGGATGAGAAGCAGCTGTTGCACCAGTACCTGGACGCGGCTCGATCGGCGTTGCTGTGGAAGCTTTCCGGCCTGTCGGACTACGACGTGCGCCGGCCGTTGACGCCGACCGGGACGAACCTGCTGGGCCTGGTGAAGCACGCGGCCGGGGTGGAGCTCAACTACTTCGGCCGCGTGTTCGGCCGCCCGTTCCCGAATCCTCCGCTGTGGTCGACGGCGGAGGCGTTACCGGCGTCGGACATGTACGCGGCCGAGGACGAGTCGCGCGAGTCGGTGCTGGAGTTCTACGGCGAGGTGCGGTCGTTCGCCGACGCGACGGTCGCCGCGTTGCCGCTGGACGCGCCTGGGGTGGTGACGTGGTGGTCGCCGCAGCGGCGCGAGGTGACGTTGCGGCAGGTTCTGGTGCAGGTGTCGATCGAGCTGCACCGCCACGCGGGGCACGCGGACGTGGTGCGGGAGCTGATCGACGGCGCGGTCGGCATGCAGGACGGCAACTCGAACATGCCGCAGATGCCGGCACAGTGGTGGGCCGAGCACCACGCCCGGCTGGAGGAAATCGCGGCCGCGTCGTCCCAGGTTCTGAAAGGCTGACGGTCATGGCCTCAGATCCGAAAACCGACCTGCACCGCTACCTGCGCACGGCCCGCGAGGTCCTGCTGTGGAAGCTCGAGGGCCTGTCCGACTACGACGTCCGCCGCCCGCTCACCCCGACCGGCACAAACCTGCTGGGCCTGGTCAAGCACGTGGCCACCACCGAGCAGGGGTACTTCGGCGCGTGCATGGGCCGTACGTTCCCCGAGACGCTCCCGTGGGAGCAGCAGATCGACGACGGCACCGACCCGAACGCGGACATGTTCGCGACGGCCGACGAGTCGCGCGAGGACATCCTGTCGCTGTACGCGCGGGTCGCGGAGTTCTCCGACGGCGTGATCTCCGAACTGCCGCTGGACGCGCCGGGCGTGGTGCCGTGGTGGCCGGAGGAGCGCCGGTACGTGACGCTGCACCTGCTGCTGGTGCACATGGTCGCGGAGGTGAACCGGCATGCCGGCCATGCGGACATCCTGCGCGAGGGGCTGGATGGGGCGGCTGGGTTGCGGGCCGGGGTGACGAACATGCCTGAGCAGGACTGGGTGGGGTATCGGGAGCGGTTGGAGCAGGTGGCGAAGGAGGCGTCGGGGCGGGCGTGAGTTGCTCGTTGTGGCGCGCGGGATTGTTGGCGCGCGGGTTGTACGGCGGGCGTTGTGGCGCGCGGATGGAGTGGTCGGGCTTGGAGCGATCAGGCTTTGGGCGATCAGCGTTGGCGCAGGCGGTCTTGGCGCAGTTGGTCTTGAGGCCGTCGGTTTTGTGGCGGTCCGTCTTAGGGCGGTCACCTTTAGGGCGGTCAGCGTTGGCGCGGTCCGTAATGGGCTCGCCGGTCTTGGTGTGGCCGATCACGGAGGCTTCGGGCCGAGGCGATGGCCACTCGAACGGGTGAACGGTGTCATGGATTCACGCGTGAGGCCCTCTAGTAGATGTCCTGATTTCATGATCTACCGCCTCCCGCAAAGAAGGCGGAGCGCGGGGCGGATGGCATGACTGCGCCACTGGTCAAGATCGGCTCCACGTCCCCTCGGGGTTCGTGGATCTTCGTACACTCTCGGACGGTCGTCCGGACTGGGGATTGGGGGCCGCGGTGAGCGGTATCAGGGTGTTGGTGGCGGGAGCGAGCGTCGCGGGACCGGCGCTGGCCCACTGGTTGCGCCGGCGGGGAGCCGAGGTGACCGTGGTGGAGCGGGCTCCCGGGTTGCGTCCGGGCGGTCAGGCGGTGGACGCGCGCGGGGTGACCAAGGAAGTCATCACGCGGATGGGGCTGGACGCGGCGGTGCGCGCGGCCTGCACCGACACCGCGGGCGCACACACCGTGGACATCGACGGAAACGTGCTGGAGACCTTCCGCGCCGACGACCACGGCGGTGACGGGTTCATCGCGGACATCGAGATCCTGCGCGGAGACCTGTCGCAGGTGCTCTACGACGACACCCGCGACGGTGTCGAGTACCTGTTCGGCGACCGGATCGCCGAGCTCACCCAGGACGCGGACGGCGTCGACGTGACCTTCGCGGGCGGCGAGCGGCGGCGTTTCGACCTGGTGGTCGGGGCCGACGGGCTGCACTCGGCGTTGCGCGCGATGGTGTTCGGGCCGCGCGAGCGGTTCATCCGGCACCTCGGGCTCGTGCTGGCCTTCTACAGCGTGCCCAACGAGTTCGGGCTGGACCGCTGGCTGGTCGAGTACCAGGAACCGAAGACCGGGCGCTCCGCAATGTTGCGGCCCATCCAGGACGCGACCAGGGCGATGGCGATGTTCTCGTTTCCCGCGGCCGATTTTGAGGTCGACTACCGCGATGTCGAGGGGCAGAAGCGGCTGCTGCGCGAGCAGATGGACGGCCTGGGCTGGCTGACGCCGCGCATCCTCGAGCACCTGGACGACTCCCCGGACTTCTACCTCGACCAGGTCGCTCAGGTGGTGATGGACCGCTGGTCGCAGGGGCGGGTGGGGCTGATCGGGGACGCGGCGTTCAGCTCGTCGCCGATGTCGGGGCAGGGCACTGGGCTGGCTCTGGTCGGCGCCTACCTGCTGGCCGGGGAGTTGGCCTCCGCGGGCTGGGATCCCGAGGCGGGGTTCGCGGGCTACGAGGCGCGGATGCGCTCGTTCGTCGAGGCCAACCAGGAGATCGGCAAGGCGCACGCCCACAGCCGGCTTCCGGACGCCGAACCGGACCCGGAGCCCGACATGGACGCGCTGATGGCGCTGGTGGACCGCGCGCTCAACGGCGTCGAACTGCCCGACTACGCCGAGCTGCCCGACTACGCCGAGCTGCCCGACTACGCCGGGCTGCCGGATTCCGGGGCCTAGGACCACGAGCAGCCCACGACTCGAAGCCCACAACTCCTGGGGCTCGGACTCCCAGGGCCAGGACACCGAGCCAACCCGCACGGCATCACGACGATGCCGGTCCACCTGGGGTGGGCCACGCCGTCCCAGCCCAGGACTCCCAGGACTCCAGTGCCAGGACTCCAGGGCCTGGGGCCACGAGCACGCCCCGGACTACCAGAAGCCCAGGGCTGCCAAGGACTTACGAGGCGGCGCTGAAGTACTTGAGGACGTCGGCGACGTAGAGGTCGGGCACCTCGATGGCCGGGAAGTGGCCGCCGCGGTCGTATTCGGTCCAGTGCTCGACCTCATGCGCCGGGTCGAGCAGGGAGCGGATGCCGGTGTCGGCGGCGAAGGTCGCGAAGCCGGTGGGTGCGGGGGCTGCTCCCCAGGTGCCGGGTGAGTTCATGGACTCGTAGATGAACTCGGCGGCGGTGGCGCCGGTGCCGGTGAACCAGTAGATCGACACGGCGGTGAGCAGGGCGTCGCGGTCGACGATCGAGCACCAGGCCTGGAACTTCTCGTAGATCCAGGCGAGCAGGCCTACCGGCGAGTCCGTGAGGGAGAAGCCGATGGTCCACGGTTTGGTCGACATCAGCTGCAGGTAGCCCAGGCCGGTGGCGACCAGGTCGTTGAACCGTTCGGCGCGGGCCAGTTCGGTGCCGGTCAGGCCGTCCACGGCGAGCGGGCCGCCGAACGGGTGGGCGCTGGGGCCGTTGATGTGCAGGGCGGTCACGGCGGGCGTGAGGCGGCTCATCGCGCCGGCGATGCCCGCGCCGACGTCGCCCGCCTGGATGCCGTAGCGGTTGTAGCCCAGCGAGTCCATGAGTGTCACGAACGCGGCGGCGGTGCGGGAGACGTCCCACGCGCCGGTGACCGGGACGGAGAAGCCGAAGCCCGGGATGGACGGCACTACGACGTGGTGGTCGCGGGCGAGGTCGGCGATCACGGCGGCGTACTCGGCGAACGTCGAGGGCCAGCCGTGGATCAGCAGCAGCGGCAGGGCGTCGGGGCGTTCGCTGCGGATGTGGACGAAGTGGATGCGCTGGCCGTCGATCTCCGAGACGAACTGCGGGAAGGCGTTGAGACGGGCCTCGGCGGCGCGCCAGTCGAAGCCGTCGGCCCAGTACCGCGCGAGCGAGCGCAGTTCCGCGACTGGCACTCCCCGCCGCCAGCCGTCGCCCGTGCCCTGTGCGGGCCACCGCGCGCTCTGAAGCCGTTGCCGCAGGTCAGAGAGCTCGTTCTGGGGGATCTCCACGCGAAATGTGTCCATGGGTGGAACAGTAGGAGCGATTGCGGAAAGGTTCGTTCCTCATTCGCGGGGAGGATGGAGCTCGTGCTGGAGACGTCGGCGAGGTTGCTGAAGATGCTTTCGTTGCTGCAGACCCCGCGCGACTGGACGGGCCCGGAGCTGGCCGAGCGGCTCGGCGTGACGACCAGGACCGTGCGCAACGACGTGGACCGGCTGCGCACCCTCGGTTATCCGGTGCACGCGACGCCGGGGGTGGCGGGCGGGTACAAGCTCGGCGCCGGGGCGAGCCTGCCGCCGTTGCTGCTCGACGACGAGGAGGCGGTCGCGATCGCGCTGAGCCTGAGCACGCAGGAGTCCGAGACCGCGGCGCAGGCGCTCAAGAAGCTCGAGCAGGTGCTGCCCACCCGGCTGCGGCACCGGCTGAGCACGGTGCAGGAGTACACGGTCGGCACCGCGAAGGAGCTCGACCCCGAGGTGGCGACGAGCATCGTCACCGCCTGCCGCGCCCAGGAACGCCTGCGGTTCGACTACGTCACGTTCGACGGCCGGCAGGACCGCCGCGAGGTCGAGCCCTACCGGCTCGTGCACACCAGGGGCCGCTGGTACCTGGTGGCGTGGGACATCACCAGGCAGGACTGGCGGACCTTCCGGGCCGACCGCGTGCAGCCGCGCGTCCCGAACGGCCCGAGGTTCACCCCGCGCGACCTACCCGACCTGGAGGCCTATCTGGCGCAGGGCCTGGCCACGGCCGCGTGGCGGTTCCGGGCGACGGTCGTGGTCCACGCGCCGGCGCACGAGATCGCCGCGAAGGTCCCGGCGGCGCTGGTGGAGGCCGTCGACGACACGACCTGCCGGATGACGGCCGGGTCGGACACGCCGGAGATGCTCGCGGTCTACCTGGGCATGCTGGGCTGCGACTTCGAGGTCGACGGCCCGCCGGAGCTCGTTCACCACCTGGGAAAGACCGCTGACAGGTTCCGCAAAGCGATCAATACTGCTGAACATGGGTAAGGAATACGAGCGCATCGAGCCGCGGCTGTGGGAGTTCATCGAGAACCAGAAGGTGTTCTTCGTGGCCAGTGCGCCGCTGGCCGGTGACGGGCACGTCAACCTCTCGCCCAAGGGCCGTGAGGGCACGCTGCGGATCCTCGACGACCGCACGGTGGCCTACCTGGACTTCGGCGGCAGCCACGCCGAGACGATCGCGCATCTTCGGGAGAACGGCCGCATCACGTTGATGTGGTGCGCGTTCGAGGGCCCGCCGAACATCGTGCGCGTCCACGGCCGTGGCGAGCCGGTGTTCCGCGACGACCCGCGCTTCGCCGAGCTGGCGGCGGGTTTCGGTGACGCGGACGGCCCGGCGCTGCGGGCGATCATCGTGGTGACGGCCGAGCTGATCTCCGACACGTGCGGGTTCGCGGTGCCGTTCATGGACTACCGCAGCGAACGCGACCTGCACGCGGACTACTTCGGCCGCAAGTCCGACGACGAGTTCCGCGAGTACACCGACAAGAAGCCCTACAACATCGCGAGCATCGACGGTCTGCCCGCGATGCCGCTGCCGTTGCCGCCCCGCTGAAAAATCTTGGGCGCGGCATGTCGAGAACGTCGTGCCGGCTCCGTCCCCTGGGCATGACGATGACGCAGAGCGAGATCAACGAGGTTCTCTCCCGGCCGCTGAGCCAGGAGCTGCTGGCCCGGGACCTGACCCGGCTCGCGTACGTGGCCAAGGACGGCACGCCGCGCTCGATCCCGATCGCGTTCGCCTGGAACGGCGAGCAGATCGTCCTGTGCACCACGCCGAACGCCCCGAAGCTGCACTCGCTGCGGGCGAACCCGGCGGTGGCGCTGACGATCGACACCGAGGTGCACCCGCCGAAGATCCTGCTGATCCGCGGCACCGCCGAGCTGGACCACACCGACGGGATCCCGGACGAGTACCTGCAGATGAACGGCAGCTACGAGATGACGGCGCAGCAGCGGGTGGAGTGGGAGCGCGAGGTCCGCTCGCTCTACACCGACGGCATGGTGCGGATCGTCATCACGCCGACGTGGGCGAAGCTGATCGACTTCGAGAACACCCTGCCGACGCCGGTGCAGGAACTGGTGCAGCGGCGCTCAGCTCGACAGGAAGCGGTCTAGAACGCGGACGCCGAACTCGAGGCCTTCGACGGGGACGCGTTCGTCGACGCCGTGGGCCATCGACCGGTAGTCGAAGCCGGCGGGCAGCGACAGCGGCGAGAAGCCGTAGCAGTGGATCCCGAGCTGGCTGAACGCCTTGGCGTCGGTGCCGCCGCCGAGGCAGTACGGCACGACCACGCCGGCGGGGTCCTCGTCGCGCAATGCCTCAGCCATCGACGCGAACCACGTGGTGTCCACGGGTGCCTCGACCGGCGGCTGATGTTCCAGGAACTCCCGTGTCACGCCCTCGCACAGCAGCGAGTCGAT
The DNA here is from genome assembly GCF_040629405.1 of Lentzea sp. NPDC005914. NCBI lineage: Bacteria > Bacillati > Actinomycetota > Actinomycetes > Pseudonocardiales > Pseudonocardiaceae > Lentzea > Lentzea sp. NPDC005914. Next base: position 42,925 of record NZ_JBEXVQ010000015.1, read on the forward strand.
GGTCGCTTCGAGCTCGGCGACGGTGCCGGGCAGCGTGCGCACGTCGAGCTGGGCGGTCGCGGTGCCGGGGATGACGTTCACCTTGTACCCGGCCTGCAGCATCGTCGGCGTCGTGGAGCACCGCACGGTGTTCTCCACGAGCTTCGCGGCGGGTCCGAGACGGCTGATCGTGCCGTCGACGTCCTCCAGGTCGACCTCGACACCGAGCGCTTTGCCCGCGCCCACGAGGAACGCCTCGACCGTGGGCGTCAACCGGACGGGGTGTTCGTGTGCCGCGATGCGCGCCAACGACGTGACCAGCGCCGTCACCGCGTTCTGGGCGTTGCGCCGTGAGCCGTGGCCCGCGCGGCCGACGGCGGTGAGCTTCATGTGCGAGGTGCCGCGCTCGGCCGTGCCGATCGGGTACAGCCGGGTGCCGTCGACGTCGAAGGAGAACCCGCCGGACTCGCTGATCGCGGCCTCGACCCCGGCGAAGTGGGCGGCGTGGTGCTCGACGAGCCAGTGTGCGCCGTAGACGCCCTGGTCCTCCTCGTCCGCGACGAACGCCAGCACCACGTCGCGGCGCGGCCGGCGGCCCTCGGTGTGCCAGCGGTTGACCACGGCCAGCGTCATCGCGGCCATGTCCTTCATGTCCACGGCGCCGCGGCCGTGTACGAAGCCGTCGCGGATCTCGCCGGCGAACGGGTCGAAGCTCCACTCGGCGGCGTCGGCGGGCACGACGTCGAGGTGCGCCTGGACGAGCACGGCGGGCAGCGACGGGTCGGTGCCGTGGATGCGCGCGAGGACGTTGGTGCGGCGCGGCGCGGGTTCGAGCAGCGTGGGTGGCACGCCGTTGTCCTGCAGGATCGCGGCGACGTACTCGGCGGCCTCGCGTTCGCCCTCACTCGAACCGCCACCGCGGTTGGTCGTGTCGAAGCGGATGAGCTGCGCGCACAGCTGCGCCACGTCCAGCGTCATGCCGCCACCGTATCCGCACCCGAACCGACCAGTGCTTCCAGGCCTGATACAACCGGTGGACACGGGCAGACCGGAGGGGTGGGGGCTCGAGGATGATCCGTCTGGTTCAGATCAGCGCACTGCCGGACAGTGGTCGTAGCACTGCACCGGGCGCGGTCAGCCGTAGATGCCCTCGATCGCACCCGCCGCGACGTGCGTGACGACCTTGAACGCCTTCATCGCCTCGGTCATCGTCGCGGCGTCGAACCCGACCCGGCGCGCGCCGATCAGCTCGACGGTGGGCACGACCGCGGCGGCGTCGGCCAGGTGCGTGGCGTCGAACTCGACCTCGATCCGGTGCGGCGCCACCACACCCTCGCCACGCCCGGCCGAGGCCATCGCGGCGGTGGCGGCTTCTGTGATCTGTGAAAAAGCCACGGCGGGTGGCAGGCACACGGCCGCATACCGCGACACGCACTCCTTCACGGCGACGCCTAGAGCCCCTGGCGCATAGGAGGAAGCGTCCTCGCAGGTCAGGTCGTCACCGGTCACCAGCAGTACCGGAACCCCGTACTCGGCGGCCAGGGCGGCGTTGAGCCGGCCTTCGGAGGCGTGCACGCCGTCGAGCCACACGCCGGTGATCGAGTTCTCCAGGTAGGTGTGGGCGAGCACGCCGGGAGAGCCCGCCGCGGTGTGGTAGCCGAGGAAGACGACACCGTCCACGCCGCTGTCGATGCCCTGCATCATCGACAGCGGTTTGTGCCGGCCGGTGAGCAGGCGTGCCGAGGTGTGCAGGTCCTCGAGCAGCAGGTTGCGCTGCGAGGAGTGGGCCTCGTTGACGAGCACGGCGGTGGCGCCGCCCGCGACCAGGCCTTCCGCGCACGCGTTGACGTCTCCGGTGAAAAGGCGCCGCTTCCGTTGCCACTGCTCGGTGCCGGGGACGACGTCGCCGGTCCAGGTGACTCCGGTGGCGCCTTCCATGTCCGCCGAGATCATGATCCGCACAACTGGGTAACGTAGCGGTGGGCTGCTGGGGAAGAGGGGTATTTCGTGCGTGTGAAGGCGTGCGCGTTGCTTGCAATAGCAACGACACTGGGGCTGGCGGCACCACCGGCGGTCGCTCAGGGGCCGGTGATCCTCAAGGTCGCCATCGTGCAGCAGATCGACTCGATGAACCCGTTCCTCGCGGTGTTCCAGTCGAGCACCGAGGTCGGCCGGTTGATGTACGACTACCTGACCGCCTACGCGGCAGACGACCAGCGGGTCACCGAGGGCATCGCGAACAGATGGGAGCCCTCGGCGGACAAGCTCACGTGGACGTTCACCGTCCCGGAGGGCAAGAAGTGGTCCGACGGGCAGCCGATCACGGCGCGCGACGTCGCGTTCACCTACAACCTGATGCTGACCGACGAGGTCGCGCGGACCGCGAACGGCAGCTTCGTCACCAACTTCGAGTCGGTCACCGCGACCGACGACAAGACGGTGGTGATCAAGACCAAGGCGCCGCAGGTCACCATGCTGGCGCTGGACATCCCGATCGTGCCCGAGCACGTGTGGGCGAAGGCCGGCAGCATCAAGGACTATGCCAACGACCAGATGCCGGTCGTGGGCTCGGGCCCTTTCGTGCTGACCGAGCACGTGGCCGGCCAGTTCATCAAGCTCAAGGCCAACAAGAACTACTGGCGTGGCGCGGCGAAGTACGACGAGCTGCACTTCGTGTACTTCCAGAACTCCGACGCCGCGGTGCAGGCGCTGGCCAAGGGCGAGGTGGACCTGGTCAACCGGATGGCGCCGGCCCAGTTCGACTCGCTCAAGGACAAGGCCGGCGTCGCGCGCAACAAGGCGCAGGGCCGCCGGTTCACCGAGCTGCTGATCAACCCCGGCGCGCAGACGCGGTCCGGGGAGCCGATCGGGGACGGCAACCCGGCGCTCAAGGACGTGCGGGTGCGGCGGGCGATCGCGCAGGCCGTCGACCTCGACGCGCTGGTGCAGCGGGTGAACCTGGGCTACGCGGAGAAGGGGTCCGGGCTGGTGCCGCCGGTGTTCGACAAGTGGCACTGGCAGCCGGGCGAGAACGAGCTGCGCAAGTTCGACCCCGCCGCCGCGAACGCCGCCCTCGACGCGGCCGGTTTCCCGCGCAAGCCCGACGGCTCGCGGTTCGCGCTGCGGCTGGTCGGCCGTGCCGGGCGCGCCTACGACGAGCAGGCCAGCGAGTACCTGAAGCGGTCGATGAGCGACATCGGCATCCCCCTGGACGTGCAGCTGGTGTCGGACAACCAGCTCAACGAGGCGACCACGGCGGCGACCTACGACCTGGCGTTCTCCGGCTGGGCGACGAACGTGGACCCGGACTTCATCCTGGGGTTGCACACGTGCGCGCAGCGGCCGGGCGCGGACGGCAAGGGCGGCACCACCGACGCCTACTTCTGCGACGCGACCTACGACCAGCTCTACGCGCGGCAGCTCTCGGAGTTCGACGAGGGCAAGCGGGTGGAGATCGTCAAGCAGATGCAGGCCCGCTTCTACGACCAGGTGCCCGCGGTGGTGCTGTCGTACGAGAACGCGCTGGAGGCCTACCGGTCCGACCACTTCGCGCGGTTCACGACGCAGCCCGCGCAGGGTGGCGTGATCATGGCGCAGAACGGCATGTGGGGCTACTACGGCGCCGAGCCCGCGGCCCGCACGGCGGGTGCGTCGAGCAGCAAGTGGCCCGCGATCGCGATCGGCGGCATGGTGCTGGTCGCGCTCGTGGTCGTGGGCGTCGTGGTGACACGCCGGCGCCGGGCGACGGCCGGGGAGCGCGAGTAGGTGCGACTGGCCGGTCGACTCGGTGGTGCCGCGCTCAGCCTGGTGATGGTGGCGGTGCTGGGCTTCTTCCTGTTCCGGGTGGTGCCCGGCGACCCCGTCGTGTCAATGACGCGCGGGCGGCCGACGACAGCGGCGATGCAGGCCGAACTGCGGGTGCAGTTCGGCCTGGACCGCCCGCTGTACGAACAGTTCTGGAGCTACCTCACCTCGCTGCTGCGCGGTGATCTCGGGACGTCGTTCACGTTCCGGCGGCCCGTGGCGGACGTGATCCTGGAACGCCTCGGGCCGACGCTGCTGCTGGTCGGCACGGCGACGCTGATCGCCGTGGGGCTCGGGCTGTGGCTCGGGGTGCGGGCGGCGTGGCGGCGTGACTCGGCGTTCGACAAGGTGACGACGGGTGTGTCGCTGACGTTGTGGGCCGTGCCGACGTTCTGGCTCGGCATGCTGCTGATGATGGCCACGGGTGACCTGTTCCCGTCGCGGGGCATGCGCGACACCGACACCGCGCCGGACTTCGTCTCGCAGGCCCTCGACATCGCCCATCACCTGGTGCTGCCGTCGATCACGCTGGTCGCGGTGGTGTGCGCGGAGTACATGCTCGTGATGCGGTCGTCGCTGCTGGAGGAGATGCACGCCCCGTACCTCACGACGGCGCGCGCGAAGGGCCTGCGCGACGACCTGGTGCGCCGCCGCCACGCGGTGCCGAACGCGGTGCTGCCGGCGATCACGCTGGTGTTCATGCGGTTCGGGCTGGTGGTGGCCGGGGCGATCACGACCGAGACGGTGTTCTCCTGGCCCGGGCTGGGGTTGTTGTTCTACGACGCGCTGACCGGGCCGGACTACTTCCTGCTGCAGGGGTTGTTGCTGACGACGGCGGGCGCGGTCGTGGTGATGAACCTGCTGGCCGACCTGCTGCACGGGGTCCTGGATCCACGGGTGAAGGTCGTATGAGCGGGGTGGGCACGCGGAGGCTCGGCAGGGCTGGCCTGAGTGGGGCTGGTCGGGTTTGGGCCAGTCGCGGCGGGAACGGCCGGAGTGGGGCTGGCTGGGGTGAGGCTGGACGGAGCGGCACTGGCTGGGGCAGAGCCGGCGAGGTCGGTTCTGGTGGGGTCTGGGCTGATAGCGGCGGGGATGGCTGGAGCGGCGCCGGTCGGAGTGGCGCTGGTCCGGTCGGTGTTGGCCGGAACACAGCCGGGCGGAGCACAGCCGGTCGGGTCCGGCCGACTGGGGCCCAGTCGGCCCAGGTCGCGGCTGGGAGGGCTGGAGTGGTGCTGGCCGGGCAGGGCTGGTCGGGTCCGGGCCGGTGCGGTCCGGGCGTGTCGGGGCTGGCTGGAGTGGGGCGGTGACGGCGGCATGAGCGGGTTCGGTACACGCCGGGGCAGGGCTGGTCGCGGCGACGGCGGCCTGGGCGGGCTTCTGCGTCACCGGTTCTTCGACCACCGTGCGGGTGTGGCCGCGGGCGCGGTCCTCGTCCTCGCGGCTGTCGCGGCCGTGCTCGCCCCGTTGCTGATCTCCGCGGACGCCCTGGACGTCACGCGGGTGACGGCGGCTCCGTGGCAGCCCCCGAACGCCGGCTACTGGCTGGGCACCGACCACACCGGGCGGTCGGTCGCGCTGCTGGTGGTGCAGGGCGCGGGGACGTCGTTGTTCGTGGGGTTGACGGCGGCGGTGCTCGCGGTCGGGATCGGCACGCTCGTCGGGATCGTGAGCGGACATTTCGGCGGGCTCGTGGCGGGTGCGTTGCTGCGGGTCACGGACTTCTTCCTGGTGCTTCCGGCGCTCGTGCTGGCGATCGCTCTGTCGACGGTGCTGCCGCGCGGGCTGGGAACGATCGTGCTGGCGATCGGCCTGACGGCCTGGCCGTCGACGGCGCGGATGGTGCGGGCGCAGACGCTGACGATCGAGGCGCGGCCGTTCGTGGAGCGCGCGCGGGCTCTGGGGGGCGGGCACTGGCACGTGATCGGGCGGCACGTGTTGCCGTCGGTGGTGCCGTTGGTGCTGGTCAACGCGACGTTGGCGGTGGCGTCGGCGATCGTGGCCGAGTCGACGCTGGCGTTTCTCGGGCTGGGTGACCCGACGCGGATCTCGTGGGGCGCGATGCTGCACCAGGCGCAGTTGCACGGGGCGGTGCCGCAGCGGGCGTGGTGGTTCCTGCTGCCGCCGGGTGTCGCGATCGTGGTGGTGGTGCTGGCGTTCACGCTCGTCGGGCGCGCCCTCGAAGCTGTTGTGACGCCGAAGAGGTGACCCGGTGCTGGAACTGAAGAACCTCTCCGTCCATTACGGACCCAAGCGCGTCGTCAACGACGTCAGCCTTGCTCTGGCACCCGGTCAGACGCTCGGGCTCGCGGGCGAGTCGGGGTCGGGCAAGTCGACGGTGGCGATGTCGGTGCTGCGGTTGCTGCCCGCGGCCGCGCGCGTCGAGGGCGAGATCCTGCTGGACGGCGACGACGTGCGGACGATGTCGTGGGGCAGGCTGCGGGCGGTGCGGTGGGCGTCGGCGTCGATCGTGTTCCAGGGTGCGATGCACTCGCTCAACCCCGTGCAGCGCGTCGGCGACCAGATCGCTGAACCGATGCGCCTGCACGGCACGCACGGCAGCGTCGGCGACCTGCTGGACCAGGTGGAGTTGCCGCGAGAGAAGGCGCGCGCTTATCCGCACGAGCTGTCGGGCGGGCAGAAGCAGCGGGTCATGATCGCGATGGCCCTGGCGTGCGGGCCGAGGCTGGTCATCGCCGACGAGCCGACGACCGCGCTGGACGTGGTCGTGCAGGCGCAGGTGCTCAAGGTGCTCAAACGCCTGGTCGCCGAGCAGGACCTGGGCCTGCTGATGATCAGCCACGACCTGTCGGTGCTCGCGGAGACCTGTGACGACCTCGCGGTGATGCACCGAGGCGAACTGGTCGAGCGCGGCGCCACCCGCACGGTCATCGCCAACCCCCAGCACCCGCACACCGCCGCGCTCACCGCGGCCTTCCCGGTGATCGGCGACCCCGCGCACCGGTGGGTGGAGCCGGTCGCGGAGCCCGCGCCGTTGCTCGAGGTGCGGGACCTGACGGTGGACTACGGTCGGACGCGCGCGGTCGACGGGGTGGACCTGACGATCGGCCGAGGCGAGATCGTGGCGTTGGTCGGGCAGTCCGGATCAGGCAAAACGACACTCGCCCGTACCATAATGGGGCTCCGGAAACCGTCCTCCGGTCGGGTGATCTTCGACGGTGTGGACGTGCCCCGGAAGAGCAAGGCGCTCAAGGCGTTCCGGCGGCAGGTGCAGCTGGTGCTGCAGGACCCGGCGAGCGCCCTGAACCCCCGCCACACCGTGCTCGACGCGGTCGCGGAGGGACTACGGGTCCACGGCATTCCCGGCGACGAGGAATCGCAGGTCACGGCCGCTGTCGAACGTGCGGAACTGCGTCCCGCGAGCCTGTATCTGGAGGCCCTTCCGCACGAGCTGTCCGGGGGTCAGCAGCAGCGGGTGGTGATCGCCGGCGCACTGGTGCTGCAACCCCGTCTGCTGGTGGCCGACGAGCCCGTCGCCTCGCTCGACGCCTCGGTGCGCGGGGAGATCGTGGCGCTGCTGCTCCGGTTGCGGCGTGAGCTGGGCCTTGCTTCATTGATCATCACGCACGACCTCGGACTGGCGTGGCAGATCGCCGATCGGGTCGCGGTGATGCATCAGGGGAAGATCGTTGAACAAGGCTCGGTGGAACAAGTGCTGCTCAACCCGTCTCATGACTACACGCGTGCGTTGCTGCGCGCGGTTCCGCAGGTCTGACAAGTGATCCCGATCGAACACGCCCGGTATCGGGCCTCGCTGACGCCTGCCGAGATCGGGCGGGGCGGGGCCGACGGCTGGGTGGCCGTCGACGAGGTGCCCACGCTGGCCTGGCTGGCGTGGAACGACCTGGGCCGCCCGCCGGGAGTCCTGGGCGAGCTGGCCGAGGCGAGCGAACCGGAGCACGTGCTGGAGCTGTGCCGGATCCTGGCCTCGACCTCCCGCGCGGACACGGCGGCGGTGTGGCGCTACTTGGCGGCGGACTGGGAGCGCACGGGGGAGCGTTCCGACGGCAGGCAGCGTTTTCTGCTGGATCGTGCGACGCGTGGTGAGGGCATGAACTGGCGCGACTTCTCCGCTCTGATGGGCACCGACCGCCCGGAGGAGGTCGACGCGGCGTTCGACCGCGGCGAGGACATGGTCGGCATCTCGGTGATCGGCCTGTCGTTGTCGTACCCGGACCCGTGGGTGACGCTGGCACGCGTCGCGCGCGCGTTGGACCACAACCGCATCGAGGTCCGCAATCACGGCGCCACGGCTCTCGCGCACGTGGCACGGGTGCACGGGGTGGTGTCGCGGGAGTGCCTGGAGGTGCTGCGCCGTCACCCCAACGACGTGGCCGAGGACGACCTGTGGACGTTCATCGCGCACCGCCGGCTGCCGGCGTGGCTGTGGTGGCGGCGGATCAAGGCGCGGATAGGGCGTCGAGTTCCGCGCGCACGGCGGTCTCGGTTACGAGGTTGCGCTGCCTCGCGGCCCGTTGCAGCGCGTCCTCGAAGTGCTCGCGGGCCTGTTCTCGGTCGCCCGAGTCCTTCGCGACGCGGCCGCGTTCCAGCGCGATGTGGCAGCGCATCTCGTCCGGCCCGTACCAGCCGCCCGGGGTCAGCTCCCACGCCTGGTCGCAGTGCGAACGGGCGTCCGCGTAGTCACCGGTGAGCCTGGCCAGCTCGGCCAGGCCCAGGTGAGCACCTGCCTGCACGACCTGCGCTCCGGCGCGGCGGGCGAGGGTGAGCGCGAGGTCGAAGTCGGTCTTGGCGGCGGCGAGGTCGCCCGCGGCGAGGTTCGCGTGGGCACGTCCGGCGACGACTTCCGCGGTGTCCTCGGTGGCGCCGAGCTCGTCGAGCAGCTGCCGCGCGCGTTCGATGTACGCGAGGGCGTCGGCGGTGTCGCCTGCCGCGAGGGCGATCTCGCTGAGCTGGTTGAACGCGAGCGCCGCACCCCACCGGTCACCCGCCAGCCCGAACGCCGCGGCACCCTCCTTCAGCAACTCCGCGCCCGCCAGCGGATCGCCCTCCATGCGTTTGACCAGGCCGTCACCGACGATCGCGAGCGCCACGCTCCACGGGTCGGTGCCCAGCAGCCGGTTGCGGCGGTGCCAGATCTCGGACTCGTCCTCCGGCGCTCCCAGCGCCATGCCCCACATCATCGTCATGATCGGGTAGCGCGGCGGCGCGTCGAGCGTGGCCAGCAGCCCGTCGGCCTGGCGGATCCGCGCGGTCTGGTCACCGGTCGCGACGGGCCACGCGATCAGCAGGCACAACGCGTACTCCTGCTCCCGCCCGTGCGGCGCGGTCTCGCCGCACGCGTGCAGGACGGCTTCTGCCTGTAGAGCGGCTTCCGTGCGGAGCCCGCGGCACCAGTAGTAGGTGGCGAGCGCCGCCACGAGCTCCAGCGCGAGGTCGACGTTGTGGGCAGTGGCCCACGTGACGGCGGCGACGAGGTTGTCGTGGTCGTCCTTGAGCCTCGTGAGCCACTCGATCTGCTCGTGGGCGCGCAGGTGCGGTTCGGCTTGCTGCGCCAGCTCGAGGAACCAGCGGGCGTGGCGCTCGGCGAGGTCCGGTGCGTAACTCGCGCAGAACTCCCGGATGGTGTCGAGCATCCGATAGCGATCTTCAACGACCTCTACGAGCGACTTGTCCACCAACGAGGTCAGAACGTCCACATCGGACTCGGTGACCTCGGTCGCCGCCCGCAGGCTCGCGCTGCCGTGAAAGACGGTGTACCGCGCGGCCAGGTCGCGTTCGGCGGCGGTGAGCAGGTGCCAGCTCCACTCCACGACGGCGTGCAGCGTGCGATGGCGGGGTGCGGCGGTGCGGCTTCCCTTGGACAGCAACCGGAACCGGTCGTCGAGCCGCACCGCGATCTCGGCGAGCGGGAGCGACCGGACACGTGCGGCGGCGAGTTCGATGGCGAGCGCGATCCCGTCCAACCGGCGGCAGACGTCCGCGATGACCTCGTGCTCCGCGGTGAAGCCGGGTTTGACGGCCTGGGCGCGGTCCAGGAACAGCCTGGTGGCGGCGTCGTCGTCGAGCGCGGTGACCGGGCTGAGGGTCTCGCCGGTGATGCCGAGCGGTTCCCGGCTGGTCGCGAGCACCCGGACGTCCGGGCACGCGGCCAGCACGGCCCCGAGCACACGGGCGGCGTCGTCGATGACGTGCTCGCAGTTGTCGACGATCAGCAGCACGTCGCGCGCGGCCAGCGCGGCCAGGAGCCGGTCCTCGCCGCCGACGGCTCCCGCGGACAGCAGGCTCGCCTCCCGGACGCCGACACCGTCGAGCAGCGCTCGTGCGACGTCGGTCGTGGCGCTCAGGTCGACGAACGCCACTTCACCCGGCTCGCGATGGGCCACCTCGACGGCGAGGCGGGTCTTGCCCGTGCCGCCAGGGCCGATGAGTGTGACGAGACGGTTCTCCTGCAGCCACTTGGTCACGCGCCGCAGGTCGTCATCGCGCCCGATGAAACTCGTGAGCTGTGCCGGAACGCCCCGGTGTGGTGCCTGGGCCCTGAGCACCTCCAGGTGTGCGGCGGCCAGGCCGGGGGAGGGATCGACGCCGAGCTCGTCCGCGAGCAGCGCACGGCCCCGCTCGAACACCTCCAGCGCCTCGGCCTGATGGCCGTCGCGGTGCAGGGCACGCATCAACGCCGCCCGCACGTCCTCCCGCAGTGGATCCTCGACCAGAATTTCCCGGAGGTCGTCAGCAGTCCCGCCGGACAGTGCGCAGGTGATGAGCAGTTCTCGGAGCCGGCGGCGCGCGTCCGCCGCGAAAGGCGCGTCGACGTCGGCCAACGCCGTGCCGCGCCACAGTTTGAGCGCCTCCGCACCACGTCCAGCGTCCAGCAGCTCGACACACAGCTGAGCGTCCACTTCGGACGGTCCAGCGGCCAGCCGATAGCCCGCGGGGTGGTGCTCGACGACCAGGCCGGGGATCGTCCTGCGCAGCCGGGACACCTGGGACTGCAGGGCGTTCGCGGCACCGGCGGGCGGCTCGTCGTAGAGACCGTCGAGCAGCCGGGCGTGACCGACGATCCGGCCGGCGTCGAGGGCGAGCATCGCGAGCAGGGCGCGCTGGCGGGGTGCGGGCAGGGCGATCACCGTCCCCGCGTCGTCGTGGACCTCGACCGGCCCCAGCACCCCGAACCTCACATCGCGTGATTCTTCCGCACCGCCGAACTTCAGGAGTGCAGTTCGTGTCCGATCGTCGCGTCCACGTGGGCCGGAACCTCGTCGTGACGATCGCCGACGGTCGGCGTCCCGGTGGGCTCCACCAGCAGAATCGAGGCACCAGAAGGCGCGGACGGCTTGTGGAAGATCCCGCGCGGCACGGTGAACACCGAGCCCTTCGGCAGCGTCACCGTGCGTTCCCCGGCAGGCTCCCGCAACGCGATGCGCAGCTCGCCGTCGAGCACCAGGAAGAACTCGTCGGTGTTGTCGTGCACGTGCCAGACGTGCTCGCCCTCGACCTTGGCGATCCGCACGTCGTAGTCGTTCACGTGCGTGACGATCCGGGGGCTCCACAGGGCGTCGAACGAGGCCAGGGCCTCGTCGAGCGCGATGGGTTCGTTGTTCACGAGACCCAGCCTCGCCGCTCGCGCACACCACGCGTGAGTGCTAGGAATCGCACATGTCGCAAGAATCCTCGCACCGGGTCGTCGTGATCGTGGATGAGAACTCCAACCCGTTCGAGCTCGGCTGCGCCACCGAGGTCTTCGGCCTGCACCGCCCCGAGATCGGCCCCGACCTCTACGACTTCCGGCTCTGCGCACCCCAGCCCGACACCCTCATGCGCGACGGCTTCTTCACCCTCACCGGCGTCGCCACCCTCGACGCCGCGGACACCGCCGACACCCTGATCGTCCCCAACCGGCCCAACGTCGAAGCACCCCGCCGCCCCGCCGTCCTCGACGCCATCCGCCGCGCCCACGCCCGCGGCACCCGCCTCGTCGGCTTCTGCAGCGGCGCCTTCACCCTCGCCGAGGCGGGAGTCCTCGACGGCCGCCGCGCCACCGCGCACTGGCAGTGGGCAGACGAGTTCCGGACCCGCTTCCCGAAGGTCCACCTGGAACCGGACGTGCTGTTCGTCGACGACGGCGACATCCTCACCGCCGCCGGCAGCGCCGCCGCCCTCGACCTCGGCCTGCACATCGTCCGCCGCGACCACGGCGCCGAGATCGCCAACGCGGTGTCGAGGCGGCTCGTGTTCGCCGCCCACCGCGACGGCGGGCAACGCCAGTTCGTCGAACGCCCCGTACCCGACCTGCCCGACGAGTCGCTGGCCCCCGTGATGGCCTGGGCCCAGCAACATCTCGACACCGCGCTGACCGTCGCCGACCTCGCGGCGCAGGCCGCGGTGAGCCCCGCGACCCTGCACCGCCGCTTCCAGGCCCAGCTCGGCACCACACCACTGGCGTGGCTCACCGGCGAACGCGTCACCCTCGCCTGCCGCCTGATCGAACTGGGGGAGCAGCGCTTCGACGTCGTCGCTCGCCGCACCGGACTCGGCACCGCCGCCAACCTCCGGGCGTTGATGCGCCGCGAGACCGGACTGACCCCCTCCGCCTACCGCCGCCGGTTCAGCTCAGCGCCCGCAGGATGATCCGCTCCACCACCCGTGTCTTCGCGGCCGCGTAGTCCTGCACCCGGTTCCACGGCCGCGCCGCCAACGCGCGCTTCGTCCGCTCGTACTCCTCGCGGTCCCGTGGGTGCGTGCGCAGCCGGTCGCGGAACGCCAGCATCCGATCGACCTCCTCACTCGCGGGGGAGAAGACGTGCAGGTTCACGTCCGGCACCGTGCTCTTCAGCAACCGGTGCCCGTGCCAGGAATGCTCCCGCAACCGCAGGTAGTAACCCGCCCCCACCAACGCCGGCGCATAGGCGTCCTCGTCGCCCGAATCCGGCACCACCAGCAGGATGTCGATCACCGGCTTCGCGACCAGCCCCGGCACCGACGTCGACCCGACGTGCTCCAGCCGCACGACCACCTCACCCAGCGCCGCCCGGATCTTCGCCTCCTCCGCCGCGTACCACTGCGGCCACACCGGGTCGTACTCCCGCAACACGATCGGCCCGTCGTGCGGCGGATCCTGCGTCACGAACTCCACGTCCTCCGGCTCCGCCCGCCACGTCACGTAGGCACGCTCGAGGATCTCCAGCACCACCTCGGTCTTCGCGGCCGCGTAGTCCTGCACCCGCTCCCACTCCCGCGCCGACAGGTCCCGCTTCGCCCGCGCGTACAGCTCGCGGTCGGAGTCGTTGTCGCGCAACCAGTCCCGGAAGATCAGATGCCGCCGCACCTGCGCACACCCGCGCGGAAAGACGTGCAGGTTGATGTTCGTGTCCGGGCCCTTGAGGATCCGGTGGTGATGCCAGTCGTCCTCCCGCACGGTCACCCGATACCCAGCGGCCTCCAACGCGGGCACATACGACTCGCCCGCGGCATCGTCCACCACCAGCAACAGGTCGATCACCGGCTTCGCACACAGGCCCGGCACCGACGTCGACCCCACGTGCTCCAGCTCGGCACCCGGTAGCGCGGCCAGAATCCGTTCGCGTTCCCGCTCGTAGAGGCCCGGCCAGGCAGAGTCGTAGTCGGCAAGTTCGATGTTCATGACGTCCCCAGAGATAGGCAGTCGGCCAGAATATCAACCACCGAACAGGTCACCCGCCGACTCGACCCGCTCCAGCACCTCGTCCGCCGTGAACACCAGCTCCTCGGCGACCTGGCACTCCTCGACCTCGTCCCACGTGATCGGCGTCGACACCGCCGGGCGCTCCCGCGCCCGCAGCGAGTACGGCGCCACCGTCGTCTTCGCCGTGTTGTTCTGCGACCAGTCGATGAACACCTTCCCGGTCCGCTGCGCCTTCGCCATCGTCGCCACGATCAGCTTCGGATGCTCCTTCGCCAGCCGCTGCGCGACCTCCTTGGCGTACTCGGAGGTGTCCTTCGCCGGCGCGTAGGCGTACACCTGCATGCCCTTGTTGCCCGACGTCTTCGCCCACGAGTCCACACCGTCGTCGTCCAGCACCATCCGCACCTGCTCAGCGACCCGGCAACACTCCACGATCGACGCCGGCGCACCCGGATCCAGGTCGAACACCAGCAGATCCGGATCCCGCTTGCCCCCGCGCGGCCCCACCGTCCACTGCGGCACGTGCAACTCCAGCGCCGCCAGGTTCGCCAGCCACACCAACGTCGCCAACTCGTCGACCATCACGTAGTTGACCGTCTCGTTGCCCTTCGAACTGCCCGGCGACTCCAGCCGCATCGTCCGCACCCAGTCCGGACGGTGCTCCGGCGCGTTCTTCTCGAAGAACCACTTCCCGTCCACACCGTTCGGGTAGCGCTTGAGCGTGACCGGACGGTCCTTCAGATGCGGGAGCAACACAGGGGAGATCCGCGTGTAGTAGTCGATCACCTCGCTCTTGGTGAACCCGAACTCCGGATACAACACCTTGTCCAGGTTCGTCAGCTTCAACACCCGGTCCTCGACCCGCACAGTCGCATCACTGCTCAACGCGACTCACCTCCCCGGGCGACTTGTCCGGCCGCAACCCGCGCCACGCCGGAAACCGCATCCGCCCGTCCGGCGTCCACTGCCGGAACACCACCTCCGCCACCAGCTCCGGCTCCACCCACAACGCACCCTTCGACCGTTCCCTCGGCATCTCGGTCACGAACGGCGACGACTTGCGCGCCAACGCCCTGAGCCGCGGCGTCAGCACCGCCAGCTCCGCGTCGTTGAACCCCGTCCCCACCGAACCGGCGAACGCCAGCCCGCCGCCCTGCGGAATACCCAGCAGCAACGCCCCCACCACACCCGCCCGCTTGCCTTCACCCATCCGCCAGCCGCCGATCACCACCTCCTGCGCCATCAGGTCGGTGATCTTGCGCCACACCGGCGAGCGCACACCCGGCTGATAGGCCGAATCCAGCCGTTTCGCCACCACCCCCTCCAAACCCTGCTCCCGGCTCGCGGCCAGCACCGCCGCTCCATCGGAGTCATAAGACGGGGGAGTGAGCCAGTTCGGGCCCTTCAGCTCGAGCTCCCGCAGCAGCTCACGGCGTTGCCGAAAGGGCAGCTGCAGCATCGAGCGGCCGTCCAGGTGCAGGAGATCGAACAGCAGGAGGGTGATCGGGTACTGACGAGCCGCCCTGCGCGCGGCCTCCGACTTGCTCACGTGCATCCGGTTCTGCAACGCGCTGAAACTCGGCCTGCCGTTCTGCAACGCGACGATCTCACCGTCGAGCAGCGCCTCGGTCGAACCGAGCTGCTCACCGACGCCCTGCAGTTCGGGGTACGCGACGGTGATGTCGTTGCCCAGGCGCGACCAGGCCTGCACGCGCCCGCCCTCCACGCGCAGGATCGCGCGGACGCCGTCCCACTTGAACTCGTACGCCCAAAGATCATCATCGTCCTGGGGGAGGGGACCGGGCGTGGCCAGCATCGGCTTGAGCTGCTCAGGCAGCGTCTTCCAGTCCGGACGCGCCGGAGCGTGCCGGCGCTTCATCATCCAGTTCTTGCCGTCGGTGCCCGACCGGAAGAACACGAACTGACCCTCGACCCGATGACCGTGCAAGATCACGTCGACCTCGCGGTCCGACCACTTCACCGTCTCGTACCGGCCGCGATCCCAGATCACCATCTCGCCGCCGCCGTACTCACCCTTCGGGATCTCCCCGGAGAACTCCGCGTACTCCAGCGGGTGATCCTCGGTGTGCACCGCCAGCCGGATCACGTCCGTCGTGGGCGGCAGACCCTTCGGCACCGCCCACGACACCAGCACACCATCGCGTTCCAGCCGCACATCCCAATGCAGGCTGCTCGCGTGATGCTCCTGAATCACAAAAGTGTCGTTGTTGCCGTGCGGCAGCTCGTCAGCAACAGCAGGCACGGGCTCCGGAGTCTTCCCCGGATCCCGCTTGCGCCGGTACTCGTCGAGCCCGGCCATCTACGCCGACGAAGCCTTCTTCTTCGGAGGAGCCTTCTTCGTGCTCTTACGCCCGGCCTTCGCCTTCTCCACGCTGCGCTCCAGAGCCGTCATCAGATCGATGACATCGCCCTTCTCCTCGGCCTCGGGCTGCTCCGGGAGTTCCGCACCCTCCGCCTTCGCCGCGATGACCTTCTCCAGCGCGTCCCGGTAGTCATCGGTGAACGTGTCCGGATCGAAGTCCCCGGCCATCGACTCCACCAGCGACGTCGCCATCTTCAGCTCCTGCGGCCGCACCTCGACGTTCTGGTCCAGGAAGTCGAACTCCGCCTTGCGGATCTCGTCCGGCCACAACATCGTGTGCATCACCAGCACGTCATCACGCGCCCGGATCGTCGCGAGTGTCTCTTTCTGCCGGATCGTGATCTTCACGACCGCCAGCTGACCCGTCTTCACCAGCGCGTCCCTGAGCAGCACATACGGCCGCGCAGCCGCCTTGTCCGGCTCCAGGTAGTACGTCTTCTGGAAGTAGATCGGATCGATCTCCTCCGCGGGCACGAACTCCAGAACGTCGATCGACTTGTCGGTCTTCACCGGCAACTTGTCGAAGTCCTCGTTCTCCATGATCACCATCCGGCCGTCGTCCAGCTCATAGCCCTTGGTGATGTCGCCGTACTCCACCTCGTTGCCGCACACCGAACAGACGCGCTTGTACTTGATGCGCCCGCCGTCCTCCCGGTGCACCTGGTTGAAACGGAAGTCGTGCTCCTCGACAGCCGTGTAGAGGCGCACGGCGATCGTCACCAACCCGAAGGAGATGGCCCCACGCCACACGGATCTCATTCTCATTGGGTACCCCTGAAATGCGGTTTTCGCACTATCAGGTCACCCACTTGGCCTAACGATCCGGCAACTGAGCGACCCCCGGCTTCCGGTGCCTGATCAGAGCGTGCCGTGCCGCAGTGGAGCACCGCTAGATGTCAGCGGAACACCGCTCAGATGTCTTTGAGCGCCCGGTACGTCCGATTGCTCGCCACAGCCGCACGCCGCTCCCGCGCCGTCGCCTCGATGTAGTTCTGACTCGTCGCCAGACTCGCGTGCCCCAGCAACGCCATGATCTCGCTGGCACTCGCCCCGTCCTCGGCCAGCCTCGTCGCGAACGTGTGCCTCAACGCGTGCAGATTCGCGCCCGTCGGCACCCTGTCGTTCAACCCCGCCCACCGGAAACACGACTTCACCAGATACTCCAGGCCACCCCTGCCGATCGGCTCGCCATGACGGTCCCTGAGCAGCGCACTCTCACGATCGAAACGACCCTGCGGAAACCGCTGCCTGCAACTCTTCAGGTACGCGTCGACGATCCGCTCCATCGGCGGCTCGATCGGAACACTCCGGTCCCGGTTGCCCTTGCCCTTCACGTGCAGCCGCTGATCACCCTCCCGGCCGACCACGCTCGCCAGCGTCAGCGTGCGCATCTCAGCACTCCTGAGACCCGCGACCAGACCCAGCGCGATGACCAGCACATCCCGCTCGGGCCACGGGTCACGCCCCTTCCGCACACCTTCCTTCGCCGCCGTGAGCAGCTGCTCGGGGGTGTCCTCACCTCGCAGCGGCTTGGGCACCAGCGGAGGGGTCTTGGGGCGGGCGACGGCGCCCATCGGGTTGCCGGCGATCAGGTCCTCGGCCACGCAGAACGTGAGGAACTGGTTCCAGGTCGACCAGGCCCGCAGCACGGAGCTCTTGGCGTGGGTGTCGGCGAAGACCCCGAAGGCCTGGCGGAGGTTGCGGCCGGTGAGCTGGCTCGTGTGGAGGTCCTCGACAGGGGAGCGGAGCGCCTCGGCCAGGAGTGTGTTCACGCCGGCGAGATCGCGCTGGTAGGCCGCGGTTGTGTGCGGCGAGTCCTTGCGCGTCCGGCGAGCGAGGAAGAAGGCGTCCTGGGCGGCGAGCACGTGCATATGGATCTTGTACCGCACGGCACCGACAATTCCGCGTTCCGTGCTGGATAATGGCGATTATGCATCAAATGTCCGTTTCGCCTGAGTTCGTCGGGCGCTGGACCAGGTGGCGTCACTTGCCGGGGATCGTGAGCGTAATGGCGCGGCGCTACGTACGTCTCACTGACGAGTCGTCGGTGTCGACCGCGCTCCGACATCGCCGGTGTAGAGATGTTGTGGCGTCTGCAAGGACGGTCAGCCTGCCCGCTGACTGAGCTTGCAGACGCGCCAACAGCGGCGTTTCAGCCCCTTCTGAGACGATCTTCGCAGGTCGCCGTTTCGCCGATAATCTACATTATGTCAAGTAACGTGGATCTGGGTCTCCCGGAAGGCCTCTCCTGGCCTCGCTGTGGACGGCGTTCGGTCCGGCATCGCGTTTCTGACGCGCGTACTCCACTCGGACGCCGGACGTCGGTTCGGCTTCCTGCGTCGCGTGGGGTGTTCTCCACGAGGCCTTGGCTCAGTCACTCCGGTGCTTCTGCTCGAGTGCGCGCGCACTTCCGTCACCGTGGCGATACGGCCCTGATGGAACCTGACCGCTGCTGGATCGTCTTCAAGGTCATGATCGATGAATTCGCCAAGGCGTACCTGCACAGCGATCTGCGTGAGCTGCGTGAGGTGATGCTGTGGAAGCTGGACGGTCTGTCCGATGCCGACATCCGCCGTCCGCTCACCGCGAGTGGCACGAACCTGCTGGGGTTGGTGAAGCATCTGACGTTGACGGAGTCGCGGTACTTCGGCGAGGTGTTCGGGCGGCAGTTTCCGGAGCCGTTGCCGCGGTGGGACGACCTGGCGGCGCGGGGCAAGGACATGTTCGCCGCCGAGGATGAGTCGCGTGAGGACATCGTTGGTCGTTATCGGCGCGCGTGGGCGCACTCTGATGCGACGATCGGCGCGCTGGCGGTGGATTCGCCTGGTCATGTGCCGTGGTGGCCGCGTCCGGACGTGATGTTGTTCAACGTGTTGGTGCATGTGCTGAGTGAGACGGCTCGGCACGCGGGGCATGCGGACATCGTGCGGGAGCAGATCGACGGTGCGACAGGTGTGGGGCCGTGAGGCAGACTCCCCCGCATGCGTTTTGCGATCTACGTGCCCTGTTATGGCGACACTTACGGTGATCCCGCGGTGTTGTGTTCTCTGGCTGTCGAAGCGGAGGCGGCCGGGTGGGACGGGTTTTTCATGTGGGATCACGTGGTGGCTCAGCCTCTGGTGGCTGATCCGTGGGTGACGTTGGGTGCGGTGGCGGCGCGGACGTCGTCGATCACTCTGGGGCCGATGATCACGCCTGTCCCCCGGCGTCGTCCGTGGAAGCTGGCGCTGGAGGCGTCGACGTTGCAGCGGTTGTCGGGTGGGCGGCTGGTGCTCGGGGTGGGCATGGGTGTGCCGCGGGATTACACGTCGTTCGGTGAGGCTTCGGATGCGAAGTCGCGGGCGGCGCGGATGACAGAGGGCGTCGAGGTCGTTCAGAAGTTGTTGTCCGGCAAGCCTGTTGAGCATCACGGGGAGGTGTTCGACGTGTCCGGCGTGCAGTTCGCGCCGGTGGAGGTGCCGGTGTGGACGTCGGGGATCTGGCCGCGGAAGGTGCCTTTTCTGGCTGCGTCGCACGCGTCGGGGTTGTTCCCGATCATTCAGGACGGGTCTGGTGGGTTCGCGGTGGCGTCGCCGGAGCAGGCCGCACGGATGAAGGCTGATTTCGTCGCGGCGGGTGGGCCTGCTGACGGGGATCTGGCGATCTGGGGTGGTGGGGCGCGGCCGTCGGCTTCGGCGGTGTCGGAGTATGCGGATGCCGGGGCGACGTGGTTGTTGCTCGATGGGTGGAAGGCGTCGCTCGAGGAGCTTCGGTCGTACGTTTCCGCTGGTCCGCCGCGTTAGAACGATCTTGTCGGGGGTGCTTGCGACACTCGGGGCATGAGGTTTGCGATCTATGTTCCGAACTTTGGTGCGTCGCTCGGTGATCCTTCGGTGCTGGTGTCGCTCGGTGTGGCCGCGGAGGAGGCGGGGTGGGACGGTTTCTTCCTGTGGGATCACGTGGTCCGGCCGGATGAGACCGTTCTTGCCGATGTGTGGGTGACGTTGGGTGCGGTGGCGGCGCGGACGTCGTCGATTCGGCTGGGGCCGATGGTGACGTCGCTGGGGCGTCGGCGTCCGTGGAAGGTGGCGCTCGAGGCGTCGACGGTGCAGCGGTTGTCGGGTGGCCGGTTGGTGCTGGGGGTCGGTGCCGGAGTGCCGGACGACTTCGTGCCGTTCGGTGAGCGGGTGTCGCGTGCGGAGGCGTTGTCGGAGGGTGTCGAGCTGCTGCGCGCCTTGTTGTCGGGTGAGCCGGTCGACCACCAGGGCGATTTGTTCCAGGTGTCGGGGGTGCGGTTCGCGCCGGTGGAGGTGCCGGTGTGGATCGGCGGGAACTGGCCGCGGTCGATTCCGTTCCGTGCGGCGGAGCACGGGGCCGGGGTGGTTCCCGCGACGTTCGTGGACGGCGAGCTCGTGGTGCTCTCCCCCGGCGATGCGGCGCGGATGAAGGCGGATTTCGTGGCGTCGGGTGGGCCGGCCGACTGTGACGTGGCGATCTGGGGCGGTTCGTTGCCGGAGGAGGTGAAGGAGTACGAGGACGCCG
Organism: Lentzea sp. NPDC005914; assembly: GCF_040629405.1. Taxonomy (NCBI): domain Bacteria; kingdom Bacillati; phylum Actinomycetota; class Actinomycetes; order Pseudonocardiales; family Pseudonocardiaceae; genus Lentzea; species Lentzea sp. NPDC005914. The sequence continues at coordinate 63,252 of NZ_JBEXVQ010000015.1, forward strand.
GGGTGACGTGGATGTTCACCGATGGTGGCACGCGGGATCTCGACGCGTTGCGGGCGTTCGTGGCTGCTGGTCCGCCGCGGTCAGGCGCGCAGGCCTCGTAGGAGGGTGTCGAGGTAGCGGCGGGCGGTGGGGATCCGGTCGGCTGGGGTGTCGCTGTGGACGTAGGTGGCGTAGGCGACGCCGCAGATGAGTGGGACGAGGTCGCCGTCGTCGAGGTCTTCGCGTACTGCCCCGGCCGCGCGGGCGCGGGCGAGCAGTTCGGTGCCGGTGGTGATGATCTGCTGCTTGAGTTCGGTGGTGTGCGGCAGGGTGTCTTCGGCGGTGGCGGCGATTTTGGCGAGTGCGGGGTCGCTGACCTGGGCTTCGACGAGCCGGGTGAGGAAGTCGGCGAAGGCGTGCCAGGGGTCGTCGTCTTCGAGGGCTTTGCGGCCGTGGTCGGCGATGGTCTGCAGGCAGGGCGTGGCGACGGTCTCGAGGAGCGCTTCGGGGGTCGGGAAGTGCCGGTAGACCGTGCCGACGCCCAGTCCTGCGCGGCGTGCGACGTCGTTGAGCTGCAGTGGGGTGCCTTCGTCCACGAGCTCTCTGGCGACGGTGAGGATGCGGTCCCAGTTGCGGGCGGCGTCCTTTCGCAGCGGCGTCATGCCTCCATTTTAATTGGATACGCCATCCGGAACGTGGCTGAGCTGCAGGTGTTGTTCGGTGAGCCTGCGCACGGCGGTGATGACGCGGGGGTCGGTGGCTGCTTTGACGGGTGGCACGGGTGTTCCTCGGACGCCGATCAGCTGCCCGGTGGTGAGGGTGTCGTCCGTGGCGGCCACGATCGACGAGCGGGCGGCCTGCGAGGCCGGGCCGGAGGTGGCGCGTTCGAACTTGCGGCGCACGAGGGGCCACATCAGCCGGAGGGCCGGCGAGACGATCTTGGACTTGCGCATCGTGCCGTCGGTCATGGTGGTGTCGGCGCCTCCGGGGTCGGCCGCGAACACGGCCACTCCCCTGTCCCGCAGCCGCTCGGCGAGGTCGAGGGTGTGGGCGAGGTTCGCGAGCTTGGCGCGTCCGTACCAGTGGAAGCCGTAGTACCCGCCGGGCGGCTCGACGTGGTCGAAGACCTTCTTGGCCAGTGCGACGGCTCCGGTGGACACGTTGACGACGCGGCTGGGTGCTCCGGCGGTCAGGGCTGGGAGCAGCAGTTCGGTCAGGAGCGCGGGCGACAGGTGGTTGACCACGAAGGTCGCCTCCACTCCGCCGAACTCGGCGCGGTCCGCGAACATCGCGCCGACGTTGTTGACCAGCACGGCCAGTTCGCCCTCGTTCGCGATGCGCTCGCCGAGCGCCTTCACCTCGTCGAGCGAGGAGAGGTCGGCCTGCAGGAACCGAGCGGGCTCCCCTCCCCTAGCGTTGATCTTCTCGACGGCCTGCGCACCCCGGTCGGCGTTGCGTCCGACGACCGTGACCGCGTAGCCGGCCTTGGCGAGTCCGAGCGCTGTCTCCAGCCCGATGCCACCGGTTCCCGCGGTGACCACTGCCCTGCGTGCCATGACAACCTCAATCCGGATAGCCGATCCACTTATGGGGTTCGACGCTAGCACACATCCGGATTCTCTATCCGCTTCCTCGTCCTGGAGAATGCCGGCGTGGATCTTGGGGTGGTCGGACAGGCGGCGGGCATGTTCGCGGTGACGAACGTCGACGACCTGGTGATCCTGGCGTTGTTCTTCGCCCGCGCCCGCTCGGCCTGGCAGGTGGTCGCGGGCCAGTACCTGGGCTTCGCGGGCATCCTGGCCGTAGCGGTGGTCGGCGCGCTCGGCGCCTCACTGCTCCCCGAGCAGTTCCGCCCGTGGCTCGGCCTCATCCCCCTCGCGCTCGGTCTCAAGGCCGCGTGGTCGCTGTGGCGCAACAACGGCGACGACGACGTACCGGACGCCGCCCCAGGTGTCCTGGCCGTGGCGGGCGTGACGCTGGCCAACGGCGGCGACAACATCGGCGTCTACGTCCCGGTCTTCACCGTCGCCGACTCGCTGTGGGTCTACGTGGCGGTGTTCCTGGTCCTGGTGGGCGTGTGGTGCCTGGCAGGCTGGTTCCTCGCCTCCCGCCAGGTCGTCGCCCGCGCGCTGGCGAAGTGGGGCCACATCGCGTTGCCGGTCGTGCTGATCACCATTGGTCTTTTGGTGTTGTTCTCCGGCTGACTTCACCAGCCATCAGGTAGACACTTCGGGTGCGAAAGACCTACAGCTACAACGAGGCCGTGAAGATCCTCGGCGGCCGCGAGCACCCGACCGTCGCCGCCATGGACAAGCTGCTGAACGGCGCGCTGCTCGCGGGTTCGTTGGGGCTGTGGCAGGTGCTGGACCTGTTCGACGCCAAGCCGGACTTCATCAAGCTCAGCAACGAGCTGATCTCCAAGGTCTCCGCCAAGCGCCGCAACGTCAGTCGTCACACCCGCACGCAGCAACTCCACGCCGCACACGCGGTCCTGGTGATGACCGCGTTCTTCGAGGCGTTCGAGGAACAGCAGGTCGGCGTGAAGGTGACGGTTCGAGACCGGGATCTTGTCGCGCAGTTCAATCCGTGGGAGCTCGATCTGCCCCTGCCGTCGGTCGTCCTTCCTCACGAGGACAACCTGGCCGAGCTCGTGATCCTCTACCGCAAGCTCGGAAGTGTGCTGTTCGAGGCACTGACAGGCCTGGCCGCGTGGGACAGCCTGAACGAGACAGCGCAGGACCGGCTGGAGCACGCTGCCAGGACCCTCGCGCCGCAGCGGGCGGTCGAGCGGTACGAGGAGCTGCTCGGTCAGCTCGCGGCCGAGTATCCCGAGATCAGGTTCTGGTGCGCGACCCACGACGCGCGGGTGACGCGACAGGCGTTGGCGCGGCTGGAAGACGTGCTGCGGGACACGACGACGGACCTGACACCGCAGACGCGGCTGGCGGAACTGGCCGGCGCGTACCGGGGTGCCCTGCGGCGGCCGTTGGTGAAGTCGACCGAGGTGCCGGAGGGTGTGCGGATCCCGAGTCTGGCGCAGGCCTACATCGATCCGCGGTTCCAGGTGGTGACCGGCACCGAACGGCCGGGAGCGCCGTCCCTGCTCGCGTGGTGGGACGGCCTGGAGCCCCGCGAGGATCTCTCCGCCTTTCTGGCCGGCTACCTGACGTCGCCGGTCGCGCTGTCCGCCCCTTTGCTGGTGCTGGGCGATCCCGGTTCGGGCAAGTCGGTGCTGACCGAGATGCTGGCGGCTCGGTTGCCCGCGTCGGACTTCGCCGTGGTGCGGGTCGAGCTGCGGAACACTCCCGCGGACGCCGATCTGATGCGCCAGATCGAACACGGCCTCCACACGCTGTTGCACGAGCCGGTGAGCTGGGCCGAGTTCTCGCGCAACACCGGTGGGGCGCTGCCGGTGGTGGTGCTGGACGGGTTCGACGAGCTGTTGCAGGCGACCGGGGTGAGCCAGACGCGGTACCTCACGGTGATCGCGGAGTTCCAGCAGACGCTGCAGGACATGGGCAGGCCGGCCGTGTTCGTGGTGACGAGTCGGCTGAGTGTGTGTGCCGGGCTCGAGCTGCCCCAGAGCACGCATGTGGTGCGGCTGGTGCCGTTCTCCGAGGAGCAGGTCCGGGCGTGGCTGGATGTGTGGAATGCGGTTAACACTCCCCTGCCCGCCGAGACAGCGCTGCAGTACCCCGATCTCGCATCGCAGCCGCTGTTGTTGCTGATGCTGGCCTTGTACGACGCGGTCGACAGCTCGTTCCAGCGTGATCACGTCAGCATGAGCCGCGGCCAGTTGTACGAGCGGCTGCTGGACCGGTTCGCGCGGCGTGAGGTGGGCAAGAGCGATCCCGACGGGGACGTCGAGTTCGAGCTGGAACGGTTGTCGGTGGTGGCGCTGGCGATGTTCAACCGTGGCGTGCAGTGGGTCGCGGAGCACGAGGTGACCTCAGACCTCGCCCAGTTGCTCGGCGTCGAGTCCCCGGATCGGCGGGTGGGCACCCGTACGCCGTTGTCGGCCAGTGAGACGGTGCTGGGGCGCTTCTTCTTCGTGCAGAAGACGGAGGCGGTGCGTGAGGACAACACGAAGCTGCGGACCTACGAGTTTCTGCATGCCACGTTCGGCGAGTACCTGGTGGCGCGGTTCGTGTGGGACCGGCTGGACGACCTGCGCCGCGAAGACGCTGCCCGGTCGCGTCGCAAGTCCACTGTGGACGACACGGAGCTGTACTCGGTGCTGTCGTTCACGGCACTCACCACGAGCAAGCCGGTACTGGAGTTCCTGGCGGAGTTCGCCAGGGCGTCGGACCGGGAGGAGCTGTTCGACCTCGTGGTGAGGTTGTTCGGGGCCCGGAACGAGCGGCGGCTGTCACGTGGTGTGTACGAGCCCAACGTGATGACCGACTCGGCGAGGGATGCGACCTATTCGCTGAACCTCGTCGTCTTGGCGCTGGTGTTGCGCGACAAGGTCTACGCGCCTGACCTGAAGGTGAGCGTCGAGGACTGGCAGCGGGAGGCGTTGTTCTGGAAGTCCCGGCTCTCGTCGGGCGAATGGTCCAGTGTTGTGCGGTGCTTCTGGGTCTCGAGCGACGCCGACCGGCACTTCTCGGTTGGCCTGAACAGCCACATCCGCGAAGCGCACACCGAGTGGTTGTTGATGGCGGAGCCGTACGTGACGTTGGACGAGGTCGCCGTGACGTTGCGGGACACACTGGCCCCGCTGGTCTCGGAGTACAGCATCGAGCGGTCCGCGGCGCTGATCGAGTTGCTGGCCGCACCGATCGAGAGGTGTCTGCCTGCGTTGCGCAGGTTGGGGAAGTCCAGCCATGAGGACGGTTGGCAGTTCCTCGACAGCGTGTTCGAACGCCTCGGCAAGGGGGGTGATGACGCGGCGATGCTGAACCTCGTGGGTTCCTTCGGAGTCGGCTGGGTGACCATCCCCATGGTGGAGGCGTGGTTGCGGCTGCACGAGCGAGGCTTCGACTTCTCCGCCCAGAAGTTTTCCCCGGATGTCGCCGAGGTGCTGCAACAGACGTCGCGGGGCAAGCTGGGAGGACGGCCGGACCTGGTCAAGCGGGCCATGGCGGCTGCTGCTGAGTTGGGTCTTGAGTGGCCGCCGTCAGACTTGAAGCTATTGCGGCCAGATCGGCCTCACTGAGGTCTCGCTCCCCCACCCGCCGCAAGATCTCGCTGCGTGAGCACACCACGACCGCGCCAGTGAAGCCGCCGAGTTCGGCGGCCGCGACGATCTCGGTTGTGCCGTTGTGCACCACCAGGATCGGGTCCAAGGTCTCGCTGTAGAGCAGGCGCTCGATGTCCCGTCCGGTGATGGCCATGCTCAGTCTTGTACGGCGCGGCCGTAGCGGGCCGCAAGGGTGCGAACGTGGGCGACCAGTTCCGGCGGTGAGGTGACCTCGAAGTCGAAGCCGAGCATGCCGATCCACACGGCGAGCGTTTCGACGGAGTCGGCGCCGGTCACGAGAACACACGACGAATCGTCTACCGCTTCCACGGTGCCGATGGCCGCGTTGATGCGGGCGGCGACGGCCGAGGCCGGGGCGCGGACCAGGACGCGGGCCTGGAAGCGCCAGGCTGCGGAGGTCACCCGGGACGCTACGTAGGTGGTGGCGTCGAACTCGCGCGGGGTGAAGCGCGGGCCGTGGGGTGGTACGGGCTGGGTGATGCGGTCGACGCGGAAGCTGCGCCAGTCTTGTTTGTCGTCGTCCCAGGCGACCAGGTACCAGCGGCGGCCCCAGTTGACCAGGCGGTGCGGTTGCACACGGCGGCGTGAGGGAGTGCCATCGTGGGCGTTGTAGTCGAAGCGGATGGTCTCGCTGTCGCGGCAGGCGGCAGCGAGGGTGGACAGCAGTTCCGCGTCGACGGCCGGCGCGGCCGAGTCCCTGGGGACGGACTCGACGAGCTGCAGTGCGGACACGCGGTGGCGCAGGCGTGAGGGAAGGACCTGTTCGAGTTTGAGCAGGGCGCGCAGGGAGACCTCTTCCAGGCCCGTGACGGCGTTGGTGCGCAGGGCGGCGGCGACGGCGACGGCCTCGTTGTCGTCGAGCAGCAGTGGGGGCAGTTCGGCGCCGGCGCCCAGGCGGTAGCCGCCGAAGCTGCCGGTGGTGGCGTTGACCGGGTAGCCGAGCTCGCGCAGCCGGTCGACGTCGCGGCGCACGGTGCGCGGGCTGATCTGCAGTTCGTCGGCGAGCTCGGAGCCTTGCCAGTCGCGGCGGGACTGCAGCAGGGCGAGCAGGCGGAGCAGCCGTGCCGAAGTTTCCAACATGGACGAGGACTTTAGGACAGGAGGTGTCCACAATGGGCAATAACCTCGGGGTTATGACGGAGATCAGGGAATTCCACATCGCGGTTGACGAGGCGGACGTCGACGAGCTGAAGCTCCGGCTGGGGCGGACGCGGTGGACGGACCAGGTGCCCGGCGCGGGTTCGACGTACGGGGACGACGTCGCGGACGTGCAGGAGATGGCCCGGTACTGGGCCGAGGACTTCGACTGGCGGGCGGTGGAGCGCACGCTCAACGCGTTCCCGCAGTTCGTCACCGAGATCGACGGCACGAACGTTCACTTCCTGCACGTCCGCAGCACGAACCCGGACGCGCTGCCGTTGCTGATGATCCACGGCTGGCCGGGCTCGGTCATGGAGTTCGTGGACGTCATCGAGCACCTGCGCGACGAGTTCCACCTGGTCATCCCCTCGATCCCGGGCTTCGGGTTCTCCGGGCCGACGGTCGAGACGGGCTGGCACTCCGGGCGCATCGCGAAGGCGTTCGCGGAACTGATGGCGCGGCTGGGCTACGAGCGGTACGGGGTGCACGGCAACGACGCCGGGGCGATCATCGCGCCTGAGGTCGGCCGGGTGGACCCGGAGCACGCGGCCGGGGTGCACGTCACGCAGATCTTCTCGTTCCCCTCGGGTGATCCGGCCGAGATGGAGGGGCTGACCGAGGACGACTACCGGCGGCTCGGGGTGTTGCAGAACTTCTGGGAGAACATGTCCGGCTACTCCAAGCTGCAGCAGGCGCGGCCGCAGAACGTGGCGTTCGGGCTCGCGGACTCCCCTGTCGGGCAGCTCGCGTGGACGATGCAGCTGATGGGCGAGCCCGCGGTCACCAAGGACTTCCTGCTGGCCAACGTGTCGATCTACTGGTTCACCAACACGGCGGGCTCGTCGGCGCGGCTGTACTACGAGGACGCGCACCGCGAGGACGTCCCCAGCGAGCCGACGACCGTGCCGATCGGGGTGGCGATCTTCCCCGACGACTTCCAGACCATCCGCCGCTTCGCCGAGCGCGACCACCAGAACCTGGTGCACTGGTCGGAGTTCGAGACCGGCGGCCACTACTCCGGGCACGACTCGCCGGAGCTCCTGGCGAGCGACCTGAAGGTGTTCTTCGCGAAGATGTAGGGCGTGCCTCAATGGGTTGAAGCAGGGCTGTGGGGACTGGCAGGCGGCGGGGCGCTCGTGGTGGGCGCTCTCGTCGCCTGGTTCGTCAAGGTCCCCCGTGACGTGGTCGCCGTCGTGATGGCGTTCGGCGCGGGGGTGCTGACCGCCGCGGCGGCGTTCGAGCTGGTCGACGAGGCCGAGAAGCAGGGCGGTCTGCTCGCCACGTCGGCGGGGTTCGTGGGTGGCGCGGTGATCTACGTGCTGGCCAACGTCCTGCTCGCGCGGTACGGGGCGCGGCATCGCAAGCGCAGTGCCAACCAGCCGACCGAACAGGACCAGGCGGGCAGTGGCACGGCCATCGCGGTCGGAGCGCTGCTCGACGGGGTGCCCGAGTCGGTCGTGCTCGGCGTCTCGCTGCTGGGCGGCGGCGGGATCGGGGTGACGATGCTGGCCGCGGTGCTCATCTCCAACATCCCGGAGGGACTGTCCAGCGTCGCCGGCATGAAGCAGGCGGGCCGCGGCGCGCGGTACGTGTTCGGGGCGTGGGGTGGGATCGCGGTGGCCAGCGGTGTCGCGGCCGCGCTGGGCAACCTGCTGCTCGACAATGCCTCCCCGCAGCTCATCGCGGTGATCACGGCCGTCGCCGCGGGGGCGATCCTGGCGATGATCGCGGACACGATGATCCCCGAGGCCTACGAACGCGCCCGCCTCTACACCGGCCTGTGCACCACCGCCGGCTTCCTGGCCGCCTTCGTGGTGGAACGGCTGGGCTAGTTCACCTGGTGCGATCGGCGCGGCGACGGTAGGAGTGCAGCCATGGGTGTTCCGCTGGTGGACTTGACCGGGTGGTTCGACGGCACCGGGCGTGCCGAGGTCGCGGCGCGCGTCGACGCGGCGTTGCGGGAGTCGGGGTTCCTGCTGGTCACCGGACATGGCGTGCCGGACGAGCTGCGCCACCGGACCCGTGAGCTGACGCGGCGGTTCTTCGCACTGTCCACCGAGGACAAACAGGCCTACGCGGTGCGCACCGGCGGCCGCGGCTGGCTGCCACCCGACGTGCAGGCCACCGGCCGCTCCGGCGGCGCGATGGCGCCCCCGGACCTGAAGGAGACGCTGACCTTCGGCTCGGACGACCCCGCCGGTGGCGATCCGTTCTTCTTCCGTCCCAACGTCTTCCCGAGCCAGGTGCCCGAGCTCGAACCGGCCGTGACGGAGTACCTGGCCCGGATGCGGGCACTGGCCGACGAGCTGCTGACGATCTTCGCGGTCGCGCTCGGCGAGCCCGGGGACCTGTTCACCCGGCACACGCGCCTGCCCTCGTACAACATGAACGTCAACCACTACCCGCCGCTCAGCCACATCGGACCCGCCGGCCCGGGGCAGTTCCGCATCGGCGAGCACACCGACTTCGGCACCGTCACGATCCTGGACCGCCAGCACGGCGTCGGCGGCCTGCAGGTCCGCACCGCCGGCGGGGTGTGGGAGGACGCGCCGTTCGACCCCGCCGCGTTCACCATCAACATCGGCGACCTCATGGCCCGCTGGGTGTCGGACCGGTGGCGGTCCACCCCGCACCGCGTGCTGCCGCCGGACGCCTCCGCGCCCGACGAGGACCTGGTGTCGCTGATCTTGTTCTACAACACCGACACCGACGCGCGGATCGTGTCGCTCGACGGCCGCTACCCCGAGGTCGGCGGCGGCGACTACCTCAAAGCCAAGCTCGAGGCCATCTCCATCGGGTAGAACGGGTGCCATGGCGATCGGTGAGCTCTACGACGTGGTGATCGACTGCCCGGATCCGGGCGCGCTGGCGGAGTTCTACCGGCAGGTCGTCGGCGGCGAGATCACCGACTCCGACAGCGACTGGACCACCCTGAGCACACCGCGCGGGCGCGTGTCGTTCCAGCGCGTCGACGACTACTCGCCGCCGCGGTGGCCCGGCCAGGAGCACCCGCAGCAGATCCACCTCGACGTCATGGTCACGAACCTCGACGAGTCCGAACCACTCGTGCTGGAACTGGGAGCGACGCTGCTCGAAGGGTCGTCCAAGCCTGTCGGGTTCCGCGTCTACGCCGACCCCGCCGGCCACCCGTTCTGCCTCGTCACGAACTAAGCACGCCACACCGTCGCGCTGCGGGTCTCGGTGCTCTCCAGCGTGAGCGGCACCGGCACCTCGTAGCGGGCCTGCGCGCGGAACCTGTCCCGCGGCAGGTGCGCCCGATCCGGATCCCCGAGCAGCACCAGCGCACCCCGTGCGGCAGCCCTGGTCAGGAACGGCAGCACCAGCGCCGTGATGTCCGCGTCGTAGAAGACGTCACCGGCCAGCACGACGTCGGCTCCGTGGGCGTCGCTGTCGAGCTGGTCACCGGGCAGCGTGCGAACCGCGACCCCGTTGATCGCCGCGTTGAGCTGCACCGCCGCCAGCGACAGCGGGTCGATGTCGTTCGCGGTCACCGAGTCCGCGCCCGCCAGCGCCGCCGCGATCGCCACCAGCCCCGACCCGGACGCGAGGTCGAACACCTTGCGGTCGCGCACCAGCCCGGGATGGTCGAGCAGGTGCCGCGCGAGGGCCTGGCCACCCGCCCACGGGAACGCCCAGAACGGCGGCTGGTCGTGATCGGTCAGCTCCCACAGGTCCATCGCCTCGACCGCGCTGTGCAGCAGCACCTCGGGCACCAGCGGCACCGGCGTCAGGGTCGTGTTGGCGAGCACGAAGTCGGTGAGCGTGGGCGCGGACATGACGGAGAAGCTTAGGGGCAGCGCGGCAGGGCCCCGCAGAGGCGAAAGTCCGCACGTTCGCGCGAGGTCACGTCCCGCCCGTGACGCGCACGATCGCGCCCGTCATGTACGAGGACTCCTCCGACAGCAGCCACGCGATGGCGTTCGCGATCTCGTCCGCCTCACCGGGCCGTCCCATCGGCACGCGGCCCGCGACCTTGTCCGGCCGGTCGGGCTGGCCTGACAGCTGGTGGATCTCGGTGCGGATGGTGCCCGGCTGCACGCAGTTGACGCGGATCCCGCGCGGTGCCAGTTCCTTGCCCAGCCCGATCGTCAACGCGTCGACCGCGGCCTTGGTGGCGGCGTAGTGGACGTACTCCCCCGGACTGCCCAGCGTCGCCGCGCCCGACGACACGTTCACGATCGAACCGCCGCTCATGCGCCGGGCGGCCTCGCGGGCGACGAAGAACGCGCCGATGACGTTCACGTCCACCACGCGCCGGAGGTCCTCGGTGCGCAGCTCGGCCAGCGGGCCTGACGGTGAGGTGATGCCGGCGTTGTTGACCACGCCCGTGATGTCGTCGCCGGCCTCGTCGAACAGGCGCGCGACGTCGTCCTCGTTGCTCGTGTCGGCCTGCACGGCCAGTACGCCGAGCTCCTTCTCCAGTGCGCGCGCCTCGTCGGCGGCCTGGCGGTAGCTGATCACGACCCGATGCCCGTCGCGCACGAGCCTGCGCGCGGTCGCGGCACCGATACCCCGGCTTCCCCCGGTGATCACCGTTGTCATGCCTTCCACCCTACCCATATACTCGGCGCCGGATATACGGGAGCGGATATGGCCTTCAAACGCACGAACCCGCTGGCTCTGGCGGTGCTGGCGCTGCTGTCGGAGCGGCCCATGCACCCCTACGAGATGGCGCAGACCATGCGGGAACGCCACCAGGAGGAGGTCATCAAGCTCAACTACGGCTCGCTGTACACCGTCGTCGAGTCGCTGCACAAACACGAGCTGATCACCGCGAGCGCCACCCAGAGGGCCGGCAACCGCCCCGAACGCACCGTCTACGCCGTCACCGACACCGGCACGGCGGAACTGCACGACTGGCTGCGCGAGCTCATCGCCGTCCCCGCCAGGGAGTACCCGCGGTTCGAGGCCGGCATCTCGATGGTCGGCCTGCTGCCCCCGCCCGACGCGCTCGCCGTGGTCGAGCAGCGCTGCACGGCCGTCGACGAGCAACTCACCGCGCTGGCCGTGCTGCTGGAGAGGCTCGCGGGCATGGGACTGCCGCAGCTCGCGTGGATCGAACTGGACTACCGGATGGCCATGCTGCGCGCCGAACGCGCCTGGCTCACCTGGTTCGCCACCGCCACCCGCGAAGGAACCGTCGGCGGGTACGACCACTGGGAGGAACACCACCGATGAGACTGCTGTTCGAGGTGTCCGGCGTGGTGCGCGCGCCGATCGAGGACGTGCGGGAGCGGATGTTCACCGGCGCCGGGGAGTCCGGGTCGCACCGGCTCGTCGACCGCGAGCGGGGAGTGATCGCCTACTGGGGAGACTGGTGGTATCGCGGCGAGGACTCGCTGCAACCTCATCCTGAGGGCGCGCTGGTCGTGCACCGCGTCTACAACATCGCGCCGCAGGGCAACTGGGCCCCGTACCTGGCGAACAAGCTGTTCATCGGTTATCGCGCACGGCTGGAGGCGGCGATGCGCGAGCGGGTCAGGCAGCTCGAGGCTCAGAGCTGACCGAAACCGGGTAGCCCGAAGAACCACCGACCTTCAGGAGGCCAGGTAAGGGTGTCCTTATTCCTCACCCGAACGGCCGTATAGAGTGTGCAGATGAGGTGCTCGACACTCTCCGAATTCGCGGGCGAACCGCTGGCCGGCACGGCCGCGACCGCGACGGCGTGGCTGTGCCTGGAACAGCCGGGCCCGTGGGGGCGCGACGCCATCGTGCAGAGCCACCTCGACCCCGAACTCGGCGCCGAACTGCAGCGCCGCGCCGCCGGCACCGGTGTCCGCATCCTGCTCATCCGCCGCCCCGGCAGGCACGCCGACACCCACGTCGGTGGCAGCCGCCGCCTGTACCTGGCCTCGACCAAGCCCGGCGCCTCCTGGCTCGAGCAGGCCGACCTGGACTCGCCGGAAGAGGCACTCGAGCTCGACTTCACCGCGCTGGGCCAGGGCCGCTCGACCGCGTTCGGCACGCCCGTGGCCGACCCGCTGCTGCTCGTGTGCACCAACAGCAAGCGTGACGTGTGCTGCGCGCTGTACGGCCGTCCGATCGCCACCGCGCTGAACCTGTGGGAGTGCACGCACACCGGCGGGCACCGCTTCGCGCCCACGGGCGTGCTACTGCCGACCGGTCACCTGTACGGGCGACTCGACCACCAGTTGGCCGAACGCGTGGTCACCGAGGGCATCGTGGCCGACCGGTGCCGGGGACGCTCCTGCTTCACCCCGCGCGGCCAGGTCGCCGAGGTCGCCGTGCGAGCGAAGATCGGCGAGACCCGCGACGTGCTGACCGTGGTGAGCGAGACGCCGGACTCCGCCACCGTCCGGCACGCCGACGGGCGGGAGTGGCGGGTGGCGCTGATCGAACAGCCGGTGCCGCCGCGGCCCGCCAGCTGCGGCAAGTTCCCCGACGTCGCGATCGCGCTGGTGGCCACGGCGATCGACGAGCTCGTGAAGATCAGCCGCTAGAGCCCCCGGCATGCCGCCTCGGACACGTGCGTCGTGTGGTGCCGCCACTGCGTCGTCGTCCTGGTCGGCCGCGGGCACCGGGGCGGTGCCGCGAGGCGCGTGAATTCCCGCCGACGTGCCGAAGCGCCGCTAGCTTGGGTGCGTGCCCAGGCTGATCCACCTCAACGGCCCCACCGGCGTCGGCAAGTCGACCCTCGCCGCCCGCTACGCCGGCGCCCACCCCGGGACGCTCAACCTCGACGCCGACGAGATCGTCCGGATGATCGGCGGCTGGCGCGAGGACTTCTCCGCCACGGTCGCCCTCGTGCGGCCGCTCGCGATCACCATGGCGGCGCACCACCTCTCCACCGGGCACGACGTCGTGATGCCGCAGCTGGTCATGCGGCACGACCAGCGCGACCGGTTCGCCGCCGCCGCGACCTCGGCGGGCGCGGACTACCTGGAGTTCGTCCTGCTCGCCCCGGCCGAGGTCGCGGTCAGCCGGTTCCAGCAGCGTGACCACCACATCGACCACGTGGTCGGCGGGGCGAGCGCGGTCGGGCACAGCCACGAGCGGATCACCGCCTACCTGACGCCGCGGACCGTCGTGATCGACGCCGGTGGCGACGCCGACCAGACGTACACATCCCTGATCGCGGCCCTGGCCGAGCAGCCGGGAAGTGTCAGACCCGCTGGGTAGGTTGATCACATGGGTCCCCTGCTGAGCACGCATCCGGTCCTGCGAAGACACTTCGGCGCCGTGGCCGCACTGACGGTGTCGCTGATCTGTTCCCTGCTGGTCGCACTGGCGTTCGTCCTGGACCTCGACGGCGCCGAACTGGCGCTGCTGGCCTTCGCCTACCCGCTGCTCGTCTCCGTGCCCGCGGCGGCGGTGATGCTGCGCAACTCCCGGATCCGCGAGACGTTCGAACTGCACGAGAACGGGCTGGCCCAGGTCAGGGACGGTGTGCGGCAGGCCTGGACGTGGGACCGGGTCCGTGCGATCGACCTGACCCCGCGCGGCGCCGACCTCGTCTGTGCGGTCCGCTTCGACGACGGCGAGCTCGTCCGGTTCTCCGGCATGGACACCGGCGACAGCCTCGCGCTCCACGACGCGCTCGCTGAGCACTGCCTCGACGCCTTGACTCAGCGGGCCGTGCCGGAACGCCGAGGTCCCGCCGCCGGCGCGATGGCGGCGATCACGCTGGCCGGGGCGGGTGGCGCTGGGCTGGCGCTGTGGTTGTTCTCCCGCACGGGCGAACTGGACGGTGCCCGGCACTTCGGCCTGGCCATGATCGCGGCCGCGGGATGCGCGACCGCCATCGTCACAGGGATCCCGCTGATCGCCGTTCTGCGGGCGACTCGGCCGGACTAGGCGCGGTCGCGGAGAACACGCCGATGCCCAGCGCGTACGGGTCGTCCAGGCCGACGGTCTCCAGCGTGTCCATCGGCAACGCCAGCAGCGAGATCGCCACACCCAGGAAGTACGCGTCGAGCAACCCCGTGTCGCGCACCGACGACGGCAGCCCCGCGGCCTGCTGCAGCGCGGCACCCGCCTCGGCGTTGGCCAGCACCATCCCGGACAACGCCGCGCGCACCCCTGGGCGGCGCACCGCCTCCAGGTACAGCTCGACCATCGCGAGCATCTGGGTCGGGTCCTCGGCCACCGCGCGGCGCAGCAGCGCCGGATACAGCTCGGCGACGTCGGAGGCGGAGATGTCGGCGGGCGTGGTCTCGCGCAGGCGGTCCACGGCGGCGCGGTGCAGGGAGGTCATCCGGACCGCGCAGGCCTCGAGGATCTTCTCGCGCGTCGGGAAGTAGTTCTTGGTGGTGCCCAGGGGGACGCCGGCCTCGCGGTCGATCGCGCGGTGGGTCAGTCCCCGGCCGCCTTCCACCGCGAGGATCTGGATCGCGGTGTCGCACAGAAGATCACGACGGCTCACAGCCCGGGACCCTAGCAAGATCACCACGGGTGTGGTGAACCGGGGCGAACGCGCTGGTCCCGGCGGTCGCGGTGACCACCCCGCGTTCGACGACGAGGAACAGGCCGCACACACATCTGACGTAGCGGACCGGGCCGTGCGAGGAGACGGCGGAAGAGCTGGACCAGGAGCAGGCGGGGCAGGTGGCGATCATGCCCCTCAGCCTGGTGTCATGGTCTAGTGCATTTCAACCCTTACGGCGGGGCGGCCGCCGAGCTCGCCGCGAAGCTGGTCAACGCCGACCCGGCCACACCCCTGCTCGACGTGCTGAAAGCCTCGGACTACAAGCCGCTGGGCTCACTCGACGCCCGCCAGGAACGTGACGTGAGGAACTGGGTTGAACGCCTCCGCCAAGCCTTCCGGCATCCCACCGTGGAGCTGCTCAACGACCTGCTGGCCCACTCGTCGACCACGCACTACATCTCCACCCACGACGGCCGCGCGCCGCACCTGCACTACGCGCGCGAGGACGCGCCCACGGACGTTCGGGTCAAGGCGTACACGGCAGCGGGCATGGCGGCGTTGTTCTGCGAGGACGCCCAGCGCATCGGCTGGTGCGACCGGGAAGGCTGCGACACGGTCTTCGTCGACACCAGCCGCAACGGCAAGAGGCGCTTCTGCTCGACCAAGTGCGCGAACCGGGTCGCGGTGGCCAACCACCGGCAGCGCCACTCCGCCTGAGCTCAGTCGGCGTGAACGCGGTGCCCGAACCGGGTGTTCTCGAACGACGACTCGCCCCCGAACGCGGCGTCCACGAAGTCCTCCCGGCCCCGGAACCACGTCGCGGCGAACGACGAGACGCCCGCGAACCAGGCGCGGCGGAACAACGCCCGCCCGCCGAACCGCACCCCTGAACAGTCCAGGTCGGAGCCGAACCGGGCGCAGGTGAAGTCCGCGCGGCCGGAGAACCGCGTGCCGCGCAGCGTCACCGCGCCGGCGGCGTGGATGCCGGAGAACTCGCCGTTCCCGCACACCGTCGCCCCGCGCAGCACCACACCGCGGGCGAACACCGACTGTGTGAACAGCACGTGCCGCCCGAAGAACGCGCGACCGGCGCAGAAGTCACCGAGGAACGTCGTCTGGTCGAACCGCGTGTCGCCCAGGAACCGCGTCCGCTCGAACCGCGCGCTGCCCAGTCGGCACTGCGACAGGTCGAAGTCCACGAGCGTCGTCCCGCTCAGGTCCAGGTCGGTGCCCAGCCAGAACCCGGGCCCGGGACGCAGCCGCGCCAGCAGACTGGCCTGCAGGACCATCCGCCACCGCTGGTCGGCCTCCGCGCCCGGCCACGGCAGCTCCCGCAGCGCCTCGCACAGCACGTCCAGCGCCGGCTGCCGGTTCTCCGCACACCGCTCGCCGAACTCGACCCAGTCCCGCAGCCCGCCCAGCCGCGCGTCGGCCTCCACCGCCATCAGCCGGCGGCGGATGTCCCGCAGCGGTGCCTGTGTCTGTTCTGTGCGGGTCTGTTCTGTGCGGGGCGCGACGACCTCGACGTCGTGGTGGAAGGTCAGACGGCGCAGCCAGCGCGTGAGAGAGGACATGACTCGATGATGTGACCTGGGTCATTGCATCGGACAGTGGTGGAGTTCAACAACGAGCCCACCGGCCGTCACAGCCGGTGGGCACCCGGCGGCCTCTCAGCCGGTCACGTTGTTGAGCTTGCGCGCCCGGTACTTGTCACCCGCGACGAGCCCGTAGCGCAGCGCCCGGTAGGTGGTGCCGTAGACACTGCGCTGCTCGTAGGCGTAGTAGCCCGTCCTGTACTGGTCGACCCACCTGTCGAAGATCACGACGTGGCGGCCGTTGGCGTCGTCGCCCTCGGGGTTCACGACGATGTCGCCCTGCCGCAGCTCGGTCATCGCGATCCCGGTGGAGTGCACGTAGTCGGCGAGGTCGATGGTGATCCTGCCCGGCGCGCCGAGCTTGGCGGCCATCGAGACGTAGCCGGAGCAGTCCTGCCGGTAGCCCTCCGACCCCCAGTAGCTGGACTGGCTGTACGGGACGGGCCTGCCGTTGTTCGCGGTCAGCCACGTCTTCGCGCGGCTGATCAGCTCGCTGCGCGACACCGCCGGGTAGGCCTGTGCCGGTGCGACCAGCGTGCTCAGGGCGACGAGAACGGCCGCGGCCAGGGCGAGGACTCTCATGCGGGAACTCCCATTCCGTAGATCACCGGTCGGCGCTTAGGGTCGGTTCATGGAGCTGACGGAGCTGTGTTTCGCCGGGGTCGCCAGGCAGGCGCGAGCCGTGCGGAACGGCGAGGTGACCGCGCGCGAGCTCCTCGCCGCGCACCTGGGCCGCATCGAGCGCCTCGACCCGCAGCTCAACGCGTTCCGCGCGGTGTTCGCCGAGCGGGCTCTGGCCGAGGCCTCCGACGCCGACGAACGCCGGGCGCGCGGCGAGGACCTGCCGCTGCTGGGCGTGCCGATCGCGGTCAAGGAGGACATCGCGGTCGAGGGCCTGCCCACCACCAAGGGCACGAACGCCGCCCGCACACCGCAACCGGCGGACTCCGCGATCGTGCGGCGGCTGCGCGAGGCCGGCGCGGTGATCATCGGCCGCACCCGCATGCCCGAACTGGGGCTGTGGCCCTACACCGAGAGCGGCTGGGCGGGGCCGACGCGCAACCCGTGGTCGCTGACGCACTCCCCCGGCGGGTCCAGCGGCGGTTCGGCGGCGGCCGTCGCGGCGGGTCTGGCGGCTGCGGCGATCGGCACGGACGGCGCCGGGTCGATCCGCATCCCGTCCGCGGTGACCGGGCTGTTCGGGCTCAAGCCCCAGCGCGGCCGCGTGTCGCTGTCCCCCGACCGCGAGGTGTGGGGCGGGCTCGTGGTGGCGGGGCCGATCACCCGCACGGTGCTGGACTGGGCGTTGGTCGCCGACCAGATCCACGGTGCCGTGCCCGGTGACGCGCATGTCGCCCATCCGCCGCGCACCAGCTTCGCCGAGGCGGCGACCACCGATCCCGGCAGGTTGCGGGTCGGGGTGTCGCTGCGGCCGTGGGGTCCGGGCATCGCCATCGCCGACGAGGTCCGCGACGCCGTGCAGGACACCGCCGCACTGCTCACCGACCTCGGCCACGACGTCGTGCGCGTCGACCCGCCGATGAAGGACCTCGTCGCGTCCACCCAGTTCGCCGTGCGCTACCTGCACAACGCCCACCTGGCGCGCCAGGACGTGGAGTTCCCCGACCTGCTCGAACCCCGCACCCGCGCGGTGGGCGAACTGGGCCGGCGCCTGCCCCGCGGCCTGGTCCGCTGGGCGCTCAAGGGCGACGCGGCGCTCACCGCCTACGCGAACCGGATCTTCACCTCGATCGACGTGCTGCTCACCCCGGCGCTGACCCGTCCGCCGATCCGCGTCGGCGAGTGGGACCGCCGCAACGTCGTGAGCGCGCTGCTCGCCGCCTCGCACTACACGTCGTTCCTGCAGATGTGGAACGTCGTCGGCAACCCCGCCGCCGCGGTTCCCGCCGGCCGCACGTCCTCCGGCCTGCCCCTCGCGGTGCAGCTCGTGGGCCGCCGTCACGACGAGTGCACGCTGCTGTCGGTGTCCGCCCAGCTGGAGCGCGCTCGGCCGTGGGCGGACCGGACCCCGTCCGGCCTCGGTCATGCGAACTAGGATAGTACGAAGACGGACTATCCGAACACGAAATGGTCAGAGTCCGCGCCGGGACAACTCGTCGAGCAGTTGACGGTCCGCGACGTGGCGGGACTTGATGTGGTCCAGGTAGTCCGCGAACGCGTCGGGCTGCAGGCCGCGCAGCTGTTCGAGCCATTCCACGACGAGCTCGCGCTCTTCGACGCCGCGCCGTGCGAGCTCGACCTCGACGATGCGCCGGTACACCTCGACCGCGAGCCGGCTGCCGTCGCGCACGAGGTGCTGCACCAGCTCGGCCCTGATGGGCGGCCACTCGTCGGTGTGCACGACCAGCGCGCGGATCTTGAGGTAGATGTCGAGGTTGGGCCGGGCGAAGAACGCCTCCCGGCACACCTCGACCGCCCGCTGCGGGGTCCCCGCCCTGAGGTGTTCCTCCACGGCGAGGTCGATCAGCCGCAGCGCCGCCCCGCGCCCGCCGACCGCGCGCAGGCCCCGTTCCACCCACTCCAGTGCTTCGCCGGAGCGGGCGTTGTCGCGCAACACGGTCGCTACCTGCAGGTAGTGCCAGCCCGAGGAGAGGTCCTTGGACAACACGAGCAGCTGCAGGTCGACGTCCTCGGTGTACTCGGCCAGCTCCTCCATCACCCGCAGCAGGGCCCACCGGGCGCGGTCGTAGCGTCCGGTCTCGCCGAACCCGATCACCGGCATCGGCTCGAACAACGCCACCGCGCGCTCGCGGTAGTGCTGCAGGCCTTCCTCGTCCAGCGCGTCGGCGTAGGCCGAGAGGCTGACCTCGGGGGCTTCGGGGTGCTGCAGCTGCAGGTCCAGCAGCCAGTCGGCGAGACGGACCGGGTCGGGGCCGGTCTGCGCGCACGCGCGGGCGTGGGTGACCAGGACGCGGTGCGCCAGCTCCGCCAGTTCGACGCGATGTCTCCGGGTCGTCGCCACCCCGTCGGCCAGCTGGGTGACGATCTGCTCGATCAGCGCGACCAGGCGCGGGCCGGGGTCGGTGACCAGCAGCGACTGCAGTTCCACGGACACGGCGGTCAGCGCCTGCCAGCGGCCGGGCCAGTCGGTGTTCTCGCTGTCAGCCTCCACGAGAGCGGAAGCGACGGTGGCGGGCAGCGAGTCCATCACAACATCATTCCCGCGTCACCCGTTCGAGCGGAACAGATGTCGCCCTAACGGATTTAAGGTTCACCCCACGTGGTCACTTGCCTACAGGTCGGCGAGTTTGCGGGACAGCACCTCGCGCTCGCGTTCGTTGCCGCACAAGCGAATCGCCTTTTCCAGCTCGGCCCGCGCCTCCTCGACACGACCGAGCCTGCGCAGTAGTTCTCCGCGTACTCCCGGTAGTTGGTGCGAGTGCGCGAACGCGTCGCTGCCGGCCAGCGAGTCGACGATCGGCAACGCGGCGGCGGGCCCCTGCGCCATCGACACGGCGACCGCGCGGTTGAGCTCGACGACCGGGGACGGGGCGAGCCGGCCCAGTCCGTCGTAGAGGGCGACGATGCGGTCCCAGTCGGTCTGCTCGACCGACGGGGCCAGCGCGTGGCATTCGGCGATGGCGGCCTGCAGCCCGTAGTAGCCGTAGCCGCGGCCGATGTCGGCGGCTTTCGCCAGCGCCGCACGTCCGCGGGCGATCGCGGACCGGTCCCAGCGGCGCCGGTCCTGGTCCTCGAGCAGCACGGTCTCGCCGCCGGGCCCGCGCCGTGCCGGGAAGCGGGCGGCGGTCAGCTCCATCAGGGCGAGCAGGCTGTGGACTTCGTGTTCCTCGGGCATCAGCCGCGACAGGATCCGGGCGAGCCGCTGTGCCTCCCCGGCGAGGTCCAGGCGCATGACCTCGTCGCCGGAGCTGGCCGAGGAGCCCTCGGTGAAGATCAGGTAGAGGACGCTGAGCACCTGTGCGAGGCGCGCGGGCCGTTCGCTGACCGGCGGCACCTCGAACGGGACGCCGGCGGCGCCGAGGGTCTTCTTCGCGCGGGTGATGCGGGCCTGCACGGTCGCGGTCGGCACGAGGAACGCGCGTGCGATCTCGTCGCTGGTCAGGCCGCCGATCACGCGCAACGTCAGCGCGACGCCGGCTTCGCGCGACAGCACCGGGTGACACGAGGTGAACACCAGGGCGAGGGTGTCGTCGTCGATCTGGTCCGGGTCCCACAGCACGTCGTCGGGCGCGGGTGCGGGGTCGGTGGCGCCGGTGAGAGCGCCGCCCTCGGCCAGGTTGTGGGCGAGGGCTGCGTACTTCTCGTCACGGGTGCTGCGGCGGCGGAACGCGTCGATCGCGCGGCGCCGCCCGACCGTGAGCAACCACCCGGCCGGGTTGTTCGGCACGCCTTCGCGCGGCCAGGTCACCAACGCCTCGGCGAGGGCTTCCTGGGCGAGGTCCTCGGCCAGCGCGAAGTCGCCGGTGTAGCGGGTCAGCGCACCGATGATCCTCGCGGAGTCGATGCGCCACACCGCCGCTACGGCCTTCCGGCCCGTGGGGTCGCTCATGGGCGGTTATCAGATCAGAGCTGGTTATTCGCCTCGCGCCAGGCCCGCTCCTTCTTGATCCACTCGTTGTCCGCGGGGAACTCGTCGATCGTGGGGACGCGGCGGATCTCGGTCTTGAAGCCGGGGCCCGCGAGCGGGGTGCGCTTGGCCCAGTCCACGGCGTCCTGGATCGTGGGCACGTTGATCAGGTAGAAGCCGTTGAACAGCTCCTTGGTCTCCCCGTACGGGCCGTCGGTGACGACGGGCGGTTCGGAGGAGAAGTCCACGACCACGCCTTCCTCGGCCGGGGCGAGACCTTCGGCGGCGAGCAGGACGCCGGCGTTGATCAGTTCCTCGTTGAACTTGCCGACGGTCTCGAGCATCTGGTCGAAGTCGATGGCGCCGAGCTTCTCCCAGGCGTCGGCCTCGGTCTGGCGCCAGATCAGCATGAACTTCACGGTGCTTCCTCCCAGTGGTGGTGCGCGTTCGCCAGGGACCTTGTCATCCCGAGGTCGAATGAGCCACCGGTTCGATCGACACCCGGTCCTGAAATTTCGCTGAAGGCCCGTTCGGCCTGCTCACAGGACACGAGCGGCCCGCCCCGATGATCGGGACGGGCCGCTCGGCGGTGGGTGTCGCTCAGACTTCCTCGTCGGGCTGGTGCAGCGACCGCGGCTGCTCCGCCTCCAGTTCCGGCAGCGTCGACGCGGCGCTCACCGAGCGGGGCGGGCCGCTCAGCGGGCCGGGCACCTCCTTGCGCGCCACGGCTTCCGCGGCCGCGACGGCGGCGGCGACCTTGGGGTCCGGTGCGGTGTCGAACCAGTCGGCGACCGACTCGTCGTCGTCCTCGGGCCGGGGCCGCTGCGTGTCGTCGGCCGGCGCTTCGTAGCGGAAGACGCCGTCGTCGCCGGGCGCGCCGAGCATGCGGGCGAACCCTTCGAGGGCCTTGCCGTAGTCGGTCGGGATCATCCAGACCTTGTTCGCGTCGCCCTGCGCCATCTGCGGCAGCGTCTGCAGGTACTGGTAGGCCAGCACCTCCGGGGTCGGCTTGCCGTCCTTGATCGCGCCGAAGACCTTCTCGATGGCCTTGGCCTGACCCTGCGCCTGCAGGTAGCGGGCGGCACGTTCACCCTGTGCGCGCAGGATCTGCGACTGGCGCTCGGCCTCGGCGGTGAGGATCGCGGCCTGTTTCTGGCCCTCGGCAGCGAGGATCAGCGACTGCTTCTGGCCCTCGGCGGTCTTGATGGACGACTCCCGCTGGCCCTCGGCGGTGAGGATCATGGCGCGCTTCTCGCGGTCGGCGCGCATCTGCTTCTCCATCGAGTCCTGAATGGACGGTGGAGGGTCGATGGACTTGAGCTCCACGCGGGCCACGCGCAGGCCCCACCGGCCGGTCGCCTCGTCCAGCACGCCGCGCAGCTGGCCGTTGATGTGGTCGCGGGAGGTGAGGGTCTCCTCCAGGCTCATGCCACCGACGAGGTTGCGCAGCGTCGTGATCGTGAGCTGCTCGACACCGATGATGTAGTTGGAGATCTCGTACACCGCGCTGCGCGGGTCGGTGACCTGGAAGTACACGACCGTGTCGATGGACACCGTGAGGTTGTCCTGGGTGATCACCGGCTGCGGCGGGAACGACACGACCTGCTCGCGCAGGTCGATGCGGGCCCGCACCTTGTCGATGAACGGCACGATGATGTTCAGGCCGGGCGCCGCTGTGTTGCGGAAGCGGCCGAGGCGTTCGATGACGGCGGCCTGCGCCTGCGGGATGACCAGCACCGACTTGACGGCGATGGTCAGCACGAAGATCGCGATTACGGCCACGACCACAAGGGTGATCGGGTCCAACTCGGTTCACATCCTTCTGGGTTCACACAGCCGCGATGACCACGGCGGTCGCTCCCGAGATCTCGACAACGGTGACGGCTTCGCCTTCTTCGATCACGGACCCGTCGAGGGTGCGCGCGCTCCAGGTGTCGCCGCCGATCTTGACCTGCCCGCCGTGTTCGTCCACCTGCGACAGCGCGACGGCCTTGGCGCCCAG
Organism: Lentzea sp. NPDC005914; assembly: GCF_040629405.1. Classification (NCBI taxonomy): domain Bacteria; kingdom Bacillati; phylum Actinomycetota; class Actinomycetes; order Pseudonocardiales; family Pseudonocardiaceae; genus Lentzea; species Lentzea sp. NPDC005914. Next base: position 86,127 of record NZ_JBEXVQ010000015.1, read on the forward strand.
CAGCGCCTCGTGGTGCATCCTGACCCCGGAGCCCAGCTGCAGCCGCTTCTTCACGATCGGCCTCGCTCCGACGATCAGGCCGACCGACGAGGCCGCGAACACGAGCACGCTCACCAGGTCGGCGGCACCCAGTGCGGACACGCCCGCCGCGGCCAGTGCGGCGGCGCCGAGCATGACCAGCACGAAGTCACCGGAGAGAACCTCGGCGACGACGAGCAGTATCCCGACGATCAGCCAGATCAGCGCGGCCATGCGCCCATACATACACCAACGGGGACCGCCCGGCTCCAAGATTCACCGTGCTGGGCCCCTGACCGTGACGAAATAGATCAACCGGCGGTGTCGAAACGCGCTTCGGCCGTTCGTGTAGCCGGTGACAGCGTTTCCGGACGACGAGGAGTGGTGACGATGGCGATCTCCGCGACGATGTTGATGACGCTCGACGGTGTGGTGCAGAGCCCAGGGCGTGCCGACGAGGACACGCGCGACGGTTTCACGCAGGGCGGCTGGGCCGCCCGCTACGGCGACGAGGTGCTGGCCGCCGAGATGGGCAAGGGCATGGCGCACACCGGGGCCATGGTGTTCGGGCGGCGCACCTGGCAGGACTTCATCAGCGCGTGGGCGTCGGCGACCGACGGCAACCCGTTCACCGAACACATGAACGCGGCGACGAAGTACGTGGTCTCACGGACCCTGCCCGACGCGGACGCGTGGCCGAACTCGGTGCTGCTGCGCGGAGTCGGCGACGTGGCCGCGCTGCACGGCCCGCTGGCGATCGTCGGCAGCGCGTCGCTGGTGCGCTCGCTGCACGCGGCCGGAATGGTCGACCACTACACGCTGGTGATCCACCCGCTGACCCTGGGCAGTGGCGCGCGCCTGTTCGACGGGCCCGCGCCGCTGACGGAGTTCTCGCTGACCGGCAGCGTGACGACACCGAAGGGCGTGATCGTCGCCCACTACTCGCGAGTCAGTCCTGCGCGACGGTGACGAAGTCGATCAGCCGCTCGACCGCGCCGAGCAGGTCGGACTCGATGTCGCGGTAGCTGCTGACAGAGCCCAGCACCCGCTGCCAGCCCTCCCAGGTCTCGCCCCAGCCGAGGGCCGCGCACACGCCTTCCTTCCACCCGATGTTCCTGGGGACGACGGGCCAGGCCTCGATCCGGAGGGCCGCCGGTTTCACGGCCTGCCAGATGTCGACGTACGGGTGCCCGGTGATCAGGACGTTGTCGTCGTGGATCTGGTCGACGATGCGTTGTTCCTTGGAGTTGCTGACCAGGTGGTCGACCAGCACGCCCAGCCGGCGGTGGGGGGCGGTGCCGAACTCGGCGATGCGCTGCTTGAGCTCGTCCACGCCGTCGAGCGGTTCCACCACGATGCCCTCGACGCGCAGGTCGTGGCCCCAGACGCGTTCGACGAGCTCGGCGTCGTGCTTGCCCTCGACCCAGATGCGGCTGGCTTTCGCGGTCTGCGCGCGCAGACCTTCGACCTTGACCGAGCCGGACGCGCTGACGCGGGGCTTCTGGGGCTGGGGCGCGGGTTTGACGAGCGTGACGGGCCGGCCGTCGACGAGGAACCCGGCGGGGTTGAGCGGGAAAAGCCGGTGGCGGCCGTGGCGGTCCTCCAGGACGACCTGGCCGTACTCGAACTTCACGACGGCGCCGCAGAAGCCGCTGGCGGGGTCCTCGACGACGAGGCCGGGTTCGGCCGGGATCTCGGGGACCTTCTTGCGCTTGGGCGTCGAGAGGATGTCGCGGCCGTAGTCGTGAGATCGCACGGCCACAGACCCTAGCCGTAGAAGGGTTTGAAGGCGGTGAGCCACTCGTGGACGCGGTCCAAATCCACCTCGGCGCCGTACAGGTCGTAGCCATCGTGCACGAAGTCCATCCAGTCGAACGCCGGGTCGCCGACGTGCGCGCGCGGGTCGATGGCGACGGGGCCGTGCGGGCCCTGCAGTACGTTGCCGGGGTGCATGTCGCCGTGCAGCAGCACCGGTTTGACGTTGTCCTGGGCGAGTTTGCGGGCGCGATGGTGCTCGGTGGCGTAGTAGGTGCCGGTGCGCAGAGTCAGCAGCGTCTCGAACAGGAAGTCGACGCGGGCTCTCAGCGGCGGGAACCCGACGGGGCTCGCGGTGTGCAGCCGCGGCACCACGAGTGCCGGGTCGTCGGCCGGAGTGCCGGGTTCGATGCGTTCGAGCAGCAGGGCGCCGCGGGCCAGGTCGGTGTCGAGGAGGTCGACCATCGCTCTCGTGTCGGCCCACGCGGCGAGGGCGCGGGCTTCGAGCGCGGCGACGTCGCGGTCCGGGGTCACCTTCAGCACGGCGCTGGTGCACAGGAAGGTGGTGCCGGTGCCGCCGGGCATGAGCTTGACGACGGTGAGGCCCCAGCGGGTGGCGAGCGCGCCGACCAGGTCGGGCAGGGCGGCGATCCACCCCGACACGTCGTCGCCGAAACGTCTGATGAGCCGCGCACGCGCGGCGTCGTCGATCAGTGAGCTGATCACCCAGCTCACGCTAGCGAGTCCGCTCCCGCCTGGCGCCGGAATTGGTAGTCGGCCAGGGCCGGGCGCCACAGTCCGTTGGCGTCGAAGCAGGTCGACAGCAACTCGAGGTCCGCGCCGTCACCCGCGACGGCGACCTTGCCGTCGACGACCCACCGGTCGGCCGGGAGCAGCGGGACGGGCCAGCCGACCACGACGAGCCGGTCGCACACGAGGCGGTGCAGGCGGCCGCCGTCGTTGTCGACGATGACCGCGGGGGTGTCGAGGTCGAAGTCGCGGACGGTCGCGAGGGGGTAGCGCCGGACGCCGATCTCGGCGAGCGCGGCGGCGCCTGGTCCGATCAGGTGAACCGGCCCGAATCTTCGAGCCAGGCAGGCAGCCGCTCGTGCGCCGAGATCGGCCGCGCCGACCACGACGATCCGTTCGAAATAGGCCATGTCACCCGTTCCCGCATTCACAGTTCGAATGTTTCCGCAGGTCAAAATGCCTTCTGGAAGATAGGGCCACGATGATCCGCGCGTCAATCGCCGCCCATCTCATTCGGGATATAACAATGCGCACGGAATAGGCCTGTTGAGACGTGGGTGAACCGCTCACGGTTCGGCGTCGTGTTGTGCTGCATCAACCCCCTCTTCGAGGAAACCTCATGACCACCACCATGGAACGGTTCGACCTGCGGCTGGCGCGCGCGTCGCTGCAGTACGCGATCGACTACGGCTGGACGACCGAGGTCAGCGGCACCCGGTTGCTGTTCGCCGAGGCCTCCCACGTGATCGGGCTCGCGGTGCCGTGCGACGAGGCCATCACCATCGCCGAGCACCTCAGCGGGCAGCGCGTGTCCTGCCCGGCCGTGCGGCTGCCCCATCGGCCGGAGTCCATCGTGTTCCTCGCGGTGCCACGCGGTCTGGCCGCGGCTCCGTGGCCTCTCGTCGAGGTGATGCTGCCGCCGAGCCAGGCTCCTGAGGGTCCGGTGGTGTGGGCGGTGCCGCCGCGCCGCAGCCCGCAGCCGGTCCCGAGCCTGGTGTCGTTGCTCGCGGTCGTGCGCGGCATCAGCAGGTGATCGTCGGCGCTTGAGGACGGCCTCGCGCTGTCAACCGAGCCTGGAGCCGGGCAGGGCACGTCATCTTGTGCTGCTCGCGGAGATCGTGGCGGGTCGAGGTGCGGCGGTTCGGCAGCAGGCGTCCCGTGAGGGCGAGAGACATGCGGCGGGAGTACGCCGGCGAGGCGCTCACCGACCACCTGACCTGGCCGCGCGCCAACGGAAACTGTGCCGGCGTCAGGCTCTGATGTCCTCGAGGTCGCTCACGACGGGCGACGCTATCGAGGAGGTCAGAAGGCGGGCCAGGGGATCGAGGGCCCGTTGCCGAACGGTTCGGGGTAGACGCCGTCGGCCAGCAGCTTGTCGGTCCGCTCCCCCACGGCACGGACCTCGGCGCGGGTGAGGTGGTCGTGCAACTGTTCCCCCAGCGAGCCGTCGAGCGCGGATCTCAGGCGGCGCAACGACTCCACGACCTCGGTGCCGAGCGGGTCGCGGGCCCAGCCCCACAGCACGGTGCGGAGTTTGGGTTCGGTGTGCAGGCAGATGCCGTGGTCGACGCCGTAGATCGCGCCGTCGAGGGCGTGCAGGACGTGGCCGCCTTTGCGGTCGGCGTTGTTGACGACGACGTCGAAGGCGGACATCAGGGCGATGCGCGGGTGGTCGGCGTGCACGAGGACGGCGGGGTCGCCGAAGCGGTCGTGGGCGTGGTAGACGGGGATCCAGCCGGGTTTGACGTCGTCGACGCCGACGATGTCGACGAGCTCGTCCTCTTCGCGGGTGTCGATCCAGAGCTGGACCATGCCGGTGCCGAACGGGCCGGGGCGCAGCACGGTCGGCGGTACGAGGTGCAGGCCCGAGGCGGCCGAGATCAGGTAGGTGGCGACCTCGCGGCCCGCCAGGGTGCCGTCCGGGAAGTCCCACAGCGGCCGTTCGCCGCGCACGGGCTTGTAGACGCACTGGGCGTCCACGCCGTCCAGGCTGATCTTGCAGAACAGGGTGGCGTTGGAGGCGTCGACCAGACGCCCCTCGACCTCGATGCGGCCGTGGTTGAGCAACTCCAGGGCCGCGGCGGCGTCCACGGTCAGTCTTCCTCGGTGCGGCGGTAGCCGTTCTGCCGCGGGCAGATGTGGCCGTCCGGGTCGAGTGGTTCGGCGCACAGGGGGCAGGGTTTGCGGCCGGCGTTGACGACGCGGTCGGCTCGTTCGGCGAAGGCGCGGGCGGCGGTCGGCGACAGGAAGACCCGCACGGCGTCGGGGCCCTCCTCGGTGTCGTCGAGCACGACGGCCTCGTCGACCTCCTCCTCGGAGATCGCCAGGAGCTCTATCACGACGGCCTTGGACTCGGCGTCCCAGCCGAGTCCCATGGTGCCGACGCGGAACTCCTCCTCGACGGGCACGTCGAGCGGTTCGGTGTCGAGGGAGTCCGGCGGCGGATCGTCGGGCACGTCGGTGCCGAAGCGGCGGTGCACCTCCTCGAGCAGCGAGCCGATGCGCTCGGCGAGGACCTGAACCTGCTGCTTTTCCAGGGCGACGCTGATCAGCCTGCTCTGCTCGGAGGCCTGCAGGTAGAAGGTGCGGTCGCCGGGCTGCCCGACGGTTCCTGCGACGAACCGGTCGGGTGCGCGGAATACGTGGATGACACGAGCCATGGCCCTTACGACCCTAGGCCACGCTGAGATCGTCGGCAGGTCCTCCCCCACCAAACACTCCGCGTATAGGGTCGGGTTGTGGTGAAGATCGCTTCGTACGGGACGTGGACCTCGCCGATCTCAGCCGGCGACACCTCGAAGCCGGGTGGTGGGTTCCAGTGGGCCGACCTCGCCGGCGAGCGGGTGTGGTGGGCGGAGAGCCGTCCGGCCGAGGGCGGCAGAGTGGCGCTGGTGCGCGATGGCGCCGAGGTGCTGCCCGCGCCGTGGAACGCCCGCAACCGGGTGCACGAGTACGGCGGCAGGCCGTTCGTCGTGCTCGCCGAGGACAGGGTGGCGTTCACGCATTGGGACGACCAGCGCGTCTACTTGTTCAACCCGGACTCCCCTGAGCCGACACCGTTGACGCCGGAACCCGAGCGGCATCACGGGGTGCGCTACGCCGACCTGTCCGCGGGCCCGGACGGCGAGGTGTGGTGCGTGCGGGAGACGATCACCGGTGACGCGCGCACCGACGTGCGCCGCGACCTGGTGGCGATCACCGCGGACGGTGACGTGCGGGTGCTGGGCTCCTCGCACCACTTCATGACCGGCCCGAAGATCAGCCCCGACGGCACGAAGTTCGCGTGGATCGGCTGGAACCACCCGCAGATGCCGTGGGACGGCACCGAACTCTGCGTCGCCGACATCGGTTCGACCGACCATCGTGTCGTGTCCGGTTCGGAGACCGAGGCGGTGTGCCAGTTCGAGTGGGAGGGCGACTCCCTGCTGGCGCTGACGGACCCGGACGGCTGGTGGAACCTGTTCCGCATCGGCCCGGACGGTTCGCGCACGAACCTCGCGCCCTGCGAGCAGGAGCTGGGCGGGCCGATGTGGCGGCTGGGCAACCGCTGGTTCGCCACCCTCTCGCCGGGCCGCTACCTGGTGATCCGCTCCGGTCATCTGGCGGTGCTGGACGAGCGCAGCGCGACGGTGACCGACGTGCAGACGGATCTGCCGACGTGGGCGTCGGAGCTGTCGGTGCGCGACGGTGTGGTGATCTGCGGCGCGGCCGGGCCGACGTCGGAGTACGCCGTGGTGCGCCTGGATCTGTCCAACGGTGAGCTGATGTATCTGACCGGTGGCGAGTCGTCGCCGGAGGACGCGTACCTGCCGGTGCCGGTGGAGCGGGTGTTCGGTGAGATCCCGGCGTACGTGTACCCACCGTCCAATCCGGACTTCGCGGCACCGGAGGGTGAGCTGCCGCCGTACGTGGTGCACGTGCACGGTGGTCCGACGGGGCGGGCGCTGCCGAAGCTCGACACCGACATCGCGTACTTCACCAGCCGCGGCATCGGTGTGGTGGCGGTGAACTACGGCGGTTCCACGGGCTATGGCAGGGCGTTTCGGGAACGGCTGCGCGAGCAGTGGGGTGTCGTGGACGTGGAGGACTGCGCGTTCGTGGCCCAGCAGCTCGCCAAGGAGGGCACCGCGGATCCGCAGCGCCTGGGCATCCGGGGCGGTTCGGCGGGCGGCTGGACCTCGGCGGCGTCGCTGACGTCGACGGACGTGTACCAGTGCGGGATGGTGGCGTTCCCGATCCTGGACCTGAAGGGCTGGACGTCGGAGGGCGGCGAGACGCACGACTTCGAGTCCCGCTACGTCGAGGGCCTGGTGGGCACGCTGCCGCAGGCCGAGTCGCGCTACTCGGAGCGGTCGCCGTCGACGAAGGCCCGGTCGGTGTCGGGTCCTGTGCTGTTGCTGCAGGGCCTGGAGGACGAGATCTGCCCGCCGGAGCAGGCGGACCGGTTCGCGGCCGATCTGGCCGGTTCGGGGATCCGGCACGCCTACATCACGTTCGAGGGTGAGCAGCACGGGTTCCGCAAGGCCGAGAACATCAAGGCGGCGCTGGAGGCCGAGCTGTCGTTCTACGGGCAGGTGTTCGGGTTCGAGCCGCCGGGTGTGCCCGTGCTGGAACTGTCCGAGTGACCCTGCTGTTGCCCGGGGACCGGGTCGCGCTGGTGTCACCGGCCGGCCCGGCCGTCCCCGCGAAGGTCGCCGCGGGTGTGGCGGTGCTGCAGTCGTGGGGCCTGGAGGTCACCACACCTGTGGTGCGGCCGTGGTCGTTGCGGTATCTCGCGGGATCGGACGAGGCGCGCGCCGCGGAGTTCGTGTCGGTGTGGACGTCCGATGTGGCCGCGGTGGTGTGCGTGCGGGGCGGGTACGGGTGTTTGCGGATGACCGACCTGGTGCCGTGGAAGGACTTGCCGCCCCGGGTCTTCGTGGGCTCGTCGGACGTGACGGTCCTGCACACCGAGCTCAACGCGGTGGGTCAGCCGACGGTGTTCGGGCCGATGCCGGGCACCTCGGACTTCGTGGACGATCCGGTGGCTCAGGCGCGGTTGCGTTCTGTGTTGTTCGAGGGCGTGTCGTCGTGGACGGCGGGAACGCCCGTGGTGCCGGGGACCGCGCGTGGGGTGCTCACGGGCGGGAACGCGGCGTTGCTCGCGGCGGCGGTGGGCGGGCCTCGGTGGGCGCCGCCGGTCGAGGGCGCGATCGCGTTGCTGGAGGACGTCGGTGAGGAGCCGTACCGGCTGGACCGGATCCTGACGCAGCTGCTGCGGGCGGGGTGGTTCGCGCCGGTGTCGGGGATCGTGCTGGGGTCGTGGACGGACTGCGGGGACGTGTCGTCGGTGCTGGCCGACCGGCTGGGCGGGCTCGGCGTGCCGATCCTGGGCGACTTCGGGTTCGGGCACTGCGCCGGGCAGTGGTCGCTGCCGCTGGGGGTGGAGGCGTCGCTGGACACCTCCACCGGCACGCTGCGGCTGGTCTAGAGGATCTGCTGGGTCGCTTCGAGTCCGGTGACGGCCGAGCGCATCGCGGTGGTGAAGTCCCAGAACAGCTGGGTGGTCGTGTTCTTGCGCTGGGCCGCGGTGTTCGTGGTGAACATGCCGGTGCGCAGCGGGGTCGTCATCTCCACCTGCACGCCGGCGCCGAGCAGGGTGCGGTTGACGATGTTGGCGGGGTCGCCGCCGTCGAGGGTCGGGTGTGCCGAGGCGTCGACGGCGGAGATGCCCGCGCCGGTGAGCGCGGTGATCACGCGGGTGCGCAGGTCGGCGTTGGCGCCGCCGACGAGCGCGCAGGCCTGGTCGGGCAGTGTCCGCCAGTTGCGTTCGGCTTCGGTGATGGTGCAGCCGTGCAGCGCGACGGCGTTGAGCGCGCCGGCCGCGAGCGAGCGGGCGTAGTGGTCGTCGCAGCCGGTCGAGGTGACGTGCAGCTCGGTGTTGCCCGACGAGCGCAGCCCTTCGAACATCCAGTAGTCGTGCACCTGGCCGGACGGTTGCAGGGTCGCGGGGTGGTAGCCGGCGATGGCGAGGCAGAGCTCGGAGGTGCCGGTCTCGATGCCGCCGCCGTGCGGGGCGAACACGACGGTGCGGCCGAACTGCGGGTGCCGCAGCATCCGGCGGCCCCAGTCGACGCCCTCGCGCAGGGCCGGGTCGCGGTAGATGTCGCTGTAGTTCGCGTAGGCGGCGGCGGTGGCCGCCGTGGTGTGCGCCGTTGTGGTGTGGCCGAGCATAGGCGTCGCTGCGATCAGGCCGAGAAACACACGTCTGGAAGTCCCCATGATCGGCAGGCTACGACCGCGGGCGCTCAGTTGTTGAGGGATTCGCGGGCGGCGAGGGCGGCGCGGCAGGCGTGCACGAAGTCCCAGAACACCTCGGTGGTGGTGTGCCGGCGGTTCGGGCGGGAGTTCTCGGCGAACATCGCGTTGCGCAGCGGGGTGGTGAGCTCGAGCTGGCCGCCCTGCCTTCCGCGGGTGCGGTTGGCGATGTTGGCGCGGTCGTAGCCGCCCAGGATCGGGTGGTCGACTGCGTCGATGGTGTGGAACCCGGCGCGGCGCAGTCTGGTGAGCAGTTCGAACCGCAGCAGGGTGTCGCGGCCGCCGACGAGCACGGCCCGGTCGTGGTCCTCCAGGCCCGCCGCGGCGGCGGTGCAGCCGTGCAGACCCAGGGCGTGCGAGGCACCGGTGACGAGGGTGCGGGCCACGCGGTCGTCGCAGTTGGACGAGGTGACGTGCAGCTCCTCGTTGGCGACCGGTCGCAGGCCCTCGAACATCCAGTAGTCGTGGGTCTGGCCGATCGGCACGCGGGTGGAGGGGTGGTAGCCCGCGATCGCGAGGCACAGTTCCGACGTGCCGACCTCGATGCCGCCGCCGTGCGGGGCGAGGACGACCGACGGGGTGCGGGGCCGGTGCCGTTTGAATCGGCGCCGGTAGTCCACCCGTTCCACCAGTCGGGGATCGGCGTAGAGGTCGGTGTTGGACGCGTAGACGTCCAACGCCGTCCACTGAGGCTGGGGCTTCATGGCGGGCGGAAGCCTACCTGGCGTCACCCGGTCGGCCGCCGCCCGCCGGGGTGAGTCACGCGTCGATCTGCTTGGGCGTCTCGTCGCCGGAGTTGATCGCGATCTTGCGGGGCTTCGCGCGTTCCGCGATGGGGATTCGCAGCGTCAGCACGCCCGCGTCGTAGCTCGCGTCGATCCGGTCGGTGTCGAGGGTGTCGCCGAGGAACAGCTGCCGGGAGAACGCGCCGAGGGGCCGTTCCGACACCTGCATCTCGACGTCCTTGCCGATCGGACGGCGTTCCGCCTTGACGGTGAGCACGTTGCGTTCGACGTCGAGCTCGATCGCGTCCGGGGACACGCCCGGCAGGTCGAAGCTCACGACGAACTGGTCGCCGTCGCGGTAGGCGTCCATCGGCATGGCCGTGGGACGCGACCACGTACCGGGGGTGCCGAACACCTGCTGGGTCAGCCGGTCCAGCTCGCGGAACGGGTCGGTACGCATCAACATCTGACGCCTCCTTGGTCTTCTCGGTCTGTCAATGCGCTGTACCTCTGTTGTAGCATGTCGTCGGAACGATGACAAGTCCCGAAGTCATCGGAAGGACGACATGACGAGTGACTACGAAGCGGTGCGTGCGACGGCGGCCTCCCCCGGTGACGCGACGCAGGTGCTGGCCGCGCTGATGTTGTTGCGGGAGCTGCGTGACGAGCTGTCCGGGTGGGAGCCGCAGCTGATCGAGGCGGCGCGTGCGCTGGGCACCAGCTGGGCCGATCTGGCTCCGGCGCTGGGGGTGGCCAGCAGACAGGCGGCGGAGAAGAGGTACCTGCGGGTGCGGCGGACCGGTGAGGCCGGGACGGGTGACGAGCGGGTGCGGGCCGAACGTGATCGGCGTGCGGGCGACAAGGCGGTCGCGGCGTGGGCGCGCGACAACGCCGGGGTGCTGCGGATGCTGGCCGCGCAGGTCGGGCCGCACTCGGCGCGGGTTCAGGACGCGTTGGGAGGTGAGGACGCGGCGGGTCTGCTCGGGCCGCTGGCGGAGGCGGGGCCGGGGTTGCGGGCGGGGCATCCGGGGCTCGCGGAGCAGATCGAGCAGATCGGCGCGCGGACGGATCAGTTGCGCAACGACGCGCAGCACCGCCGGAGCTGAGGCCCAGGTGGTGCCGCGCGTCGCTGTGGTTACAGGTACTTCTTGAGCTCCCGCTTGGCCAGCGACATGCGGTGGACCTCGTCGGGGCCGTCGGCGATGCGCAGGGTGCGGGTGGCGGCCCAGAGCTCGGCGAGCGGGAAGTCCTGGCTGACGCCCGCGCCGCCGTGGGCCTGGATGGCCTTGTCGAGGACCCATTCGGTCATCAGCGGGGTGCCGATCTTGATGGCCTGGATCTCGGTGTGGGCGCCCTTGTTGCCGACGGTGTCCATCAGCCACGCGGTCTTGAGCACCAGCAGGCGGGCCTGTTCGATGCGGACGCGGGACTCGGCGATCCACTCGTGCACGACGCCCTGGGTGGCGATGGGCTTGCCGAACGCGACGCGCGAGGACACGCGGCGGCACATCAGCTCCAGCGCGCGTTCGGCCATGCCGATCAGGCGCATGCAGTGGTGGATGCGGCCGGGGCCCAGCCGTGCCTGGGCGATCGCGAAGCCCTCGCCCTCGCCGGCGATCAGGTTGGACGCCGGGACGCGCACGTTCTCGAACACGATCTCGGCGTGGCCGCCGTGGGCGTGGTCGCCGTAGCCGAAGACGTGCATGGCGCGCTTGACGGTGATGCCGGGGGTGTCGCGCGGGACGAGGATCTGCGACTGCTGGCGGTGCCGGTCGGCGTCGGGGTCGGTCTTGCCCATCACGATGAAGATGGCGCAGTTGGGGTTCATGGCGCCGGAGGACCACCACTTGCGGCCGTTGATGACGTAGTCGTCGCCGTCGCGTTCGATGCGGGTCGCGATGTTGGTGGCGTCGGAGGAGGCGACGTCGGGTTCGGTCATGCAGAACGCGGAGCGGATCTCGCCGTCGAGCAGCGGCTGCAGCCACTGCTTCTTCTGCTCGTCGGTGCCGAACATCGTCAGCACCTCCATGTTGCCGGTGTCCGGCGCGGCGCAGTTCAAGGCCTCGGGGGCGAGGTGCGGGCTGCGGCCGGTGATCTCGGCCAGCGGCGCGTACTGCAGGTTGGTCAGGCCGTCGCTGTGCTCGGGGTGGAAGAGGTTCCACAGGCCCTGCTTGCGGGCCTCGGTCTTGAGCTCCTCGAGGATCGGCTGGCGTTCCCACGGGTCGGCGGCGTCGTGCAACTGCTGCTCGAGAACCGCTTCGGCCGGGTAGACGAACTCGTCCATGAACGCGAGCAGCTTGGTGCGCAGTTCCTCGGTCTTGGCGTCGTAGGCGAAGTCCATGTCAGAGCTCCTTGTGGGCGGCGGCGAGACCCTGCCGCACGAGGGGGACGGTGAACGCGCCGAGCTTCTCGAACCCGGCGCCGACGGTCTTTCCGCTGGCGAAGCGGTAGTGGATGCCCTCGACGATGACGGCGAGCTTGAAGTAGCCGAAGGCGATGTACCAGCCCAGGCCGGAGGTGTCGGTGCCGGTGCGGGCGGTGTAGCGGGCGACGAGCTCGTCGGCGGACAGGAACCCGGGCATCGAGGGGACGCTGCCGGTGATGGGGTCGTTGTCGACGCCGAGGCCCTGCCAGTAGACGTAGAGCAGGCCGAGGTCGGCGAGCGGGTCGCCGAGGGTGGCCATCTCCCAGTCCAGGACGGCGCTGATCTTCAGCGGCGACTCGGTGACCAGGGCGTTGTCGAGGCGGTAGTCGCCGTGGATGATCGCGACCCGCGGGGAGTCGGGGACGGTGTCGGCGAGCTTGGCGCGCAGTTCGTCGATGCCGGGCAGGTCGCGGCTGCGGGAGGCGTCGAGCTGCTTGCCCCACCGCTTGACCTGCCGGGCGAGGAACCCCTCCGGGCGGCCGAAGTCGCCCAGGCCCACCGAGTCGGGGTCGACGGAGTGCAGTTCGGCGAGCACGTCGACGAGCTTGCGGGAGAGCACGGTGGCCTTCTCGGAGTTGAGCCACGGGCACTGCTTGCGTTCCCGCAGCGCCACGCCGGGCATCTCCGACATGAGGTAGAACGGCGCGCCGATGACGGAGGTGTCCTCGACGAGCTGGTGTGCGTGCGGCACCGGCACCGGCGTGGACTCCAGCGCGGAGATCACGCGGAACTCGCGGGCCATGTCGTGCGCGGTGGCCAGGACGTGGCCCAGCGGCGGGCGGCGCAGGACCCAGCGCTGGGTGCCGTCGGTGACGCGGTAGGTGAGGTTGGAGCGGCCGCCGGGGAACAGCTCGCCGGACAGCGGTCCTGTGCCCAGATGCGCGGCGAGTGCCTCCAGGTCGAGGCCGGGAAGGCCGGAACTATCCGTGGTCACAGGTTCACTCCGAGGGTGGCGAGGTTGGCGCGGGTGTCGTCCGCGGTGGTGTGGCGGAAAGCGTGCATGCCGACGGCCTGGGCGGCTTCGACGTTGATCGGCGCGTCGTCGAAGAACACGGCGCGCTCGGCCGCGACGCCGATCTGGTGGAGGGTGTGGCGGTAGATGCGCTCGTCGGGCTTGCGCATCCCGATGCGGCCGCTGATCACGACGGTGTCGAACAGCTCGACCAGCAGGTCCTTCGGGTAGCCCTCGCCCCAGCTGTTGGACAGCAGCGCGGTGTGCAGGCCGGCGGCGCGGGCCTTGCGGACGAGCTCGACCATCGCCGGGTCGGGTGTCGCGCCGCCGAACATGCGCTTGAGCAGCCCGGCGTCGTCGATCGCGGCGCCGGTGGTCGTGATCAGCTCGGCGGCGAGGAGCCGTTCGAACTGCTGCACGGTCAGCTCACCGGTCTCCAGGCGGAAGACGGGGTTGTCCGGGAGCGCGTCGCGGCCGAGCCACTCGCGCATGACGCGGCCGTAGACCTCGCGGTCGATGGCCTCGGCGTGCAGCCACGCGCCGACGAACTCGGGCACGGAGACCGTCAGGACGCCGCCCCAGTCGAAGACCAAGGCGTCTACGAGCGGCTGCTCGGGAAGTGTCGTGTCACCCACGAGTCGTGAGGGTACCGACCGGTCGGTATGTCGGCAACCGGTGATCGGCGGCATCGACTTTCGCAGGACGGAACAGTTCTCTTTCAGCGGTTTCCGGCTCCCCCTGTCCTCGATACGTTCGAGGCCGAAGGGGGTCAGAAACTCATGTCAAGGATGCTGACGGTGGCCGCGGCCGCCGCGATGGCGCTCGCCGTGGTCCAGGTCCCTGCTGCTGCGGCGGCGGGCGACGGCCGGGTCGTCCACACCGACAAGGGCGCCGTGTCCGGCACGGTGACCAGCACTTATCGCACGTTCGGCAACATCCCGTTCGCCGCTCCCCCGGTGGGCGCCAACCGGTGGCGTGATCCGCAGCCGGCCGCGGCGTGGCAGGGAGTGCGGGACGCGACCACGCTCGCCCCGTTCTGCGCGCAGAACGGCGACCTGGGGCAGCCGTCGTCGCAGACCGAGGACTGTCTCCATCTCAACGTCGTGACGCCGGCGAAGAACCCTGGCAAGCCGCGGCCGGTGATGGTGTGGATTCACGGCGGGTCGTTCACGGGTGGATCCGGGTCGTTGTACGACGCGCGGTCGCTGGCGACGAAGAACGACGTCGTGGTGGTGACGATCAACTACCGGCTCGGGGTGTTCGGGTACTTCGGCTACCCCGGCCTGCCCGGCTCGGGGGCGTTCGGGATCGCCGACCAGCAGGCGGCGCTGCGGTGGGTGCAGCGCAACGCCCGTGCGTTCGGCGGCAATCCGCGCAACGTCACGGTGTTCGGTGAGTCCGCGGGTGGGCTGAGCGTGTGTGCGCAGCTGGCGTCTCCGCGTGCGGCGGGGTTGTTCGCCAAGGCGATCATCCAGTCCGGTGCGTGCGGGGTGGACTCGCCGTCGGCCACCGCGCCCGGCGAGTTCGAGCACGTGTGGAAGCCGCGGGCCGAGGTGGAGAAGCAGGGTGTGGGCACGCTCGGGTGTGCCGACCTGGCGTGTCTGCGGGCGCAGCCGGTCTCGGCGCTGCTGACGGTGCACGGCCAGTTCTCCGCTCCTGCCTTCGACACGGCGGTGCTGCCGATCGACCCGGTCGTGGCGCAGAGGACCGGGCGGATGCACCACGTGCCGACGATGGTCGGCTCGACGCACGACGAGATGACGTTGTTCACGCCGTTGGTGTGGCCGCAGCCGGTGCCGGAGGCGGGCTATCGGGCGCTGCTGGGCCAGGTGTTCGGGGAGCAGAAGGCGGATCGGGTGCTGGCCCGGTACCCGGTCAACGGCAACGGTGACGCCCGCGACGAGCTCGCCCGGATCCTGACGGACAAGTCGTGGTCGTGCACGTCGCGAACCGCGCGCAAGGAGCTGGGCCGCTACGCCCACGTGTCGGGCTACGAGTTCGCGGACCGGAACGTGCCGGTGTTCTTCCCGGGCTTGCCGCCGTTCCCCGGTGGTTATGGGGCGTTCCACGCCTCGGAGCTGCCGTTGCTGTTCGACTTCGGCGTGCCGTTGACGCCGGGGCAGCGGGAGCTGTCGGACTACATGATCGCGGCGTGGGGCCGGTTCGCGCGGACCGGCGATCCCGGCTGGCGTGCGGACGTGCAGTCGCTGGCGGCGGGCGCGGTCGGACCGGCTGATTTCGCGAAGGACCACAAGTGCGAGTTCTGGGGGCAGTTGTGAGCAAGACGCTGACCGCCGTGATCGCGGCGGCGATGGTGTTCTCGGTCGCCGGTGCGGCGTCCGCGGACGACGGCGGCGCTGTGGTGCGCACGGACAAGGGGCTGGTCTCGGGGACGGTGACCAGCACGTACCGGACGTTCGGGAACATCCCGTTCGCGGCCCCGCCGGTGGGCGCCAACCGGTGGCGTGATCCGCAGCCGGCCGCTGCGTGGCAGGGAGTGCGGGACGCGACCAAGCCTGCGCCGTACTGCGCGCAGAACTCCCAGCTGGGGCAGCCGTCGTCGCAGATCGAGGACTGTCTCTATCTGAACGTCACGACTCCGGCGAAGGACCCGCACCGTCCGCGACCGGTGATGGTGTGGATCCACGGCGGCGGGTTCACCGCGGGAGCGGCGTCGGAGTACGACGCGCGATGGCTGGCGACGAAGAACGACGTCGTGGTCGTCACGGTCAACTACCGGCTGGGCGTGTTCGGGTTCTTCGGCTATCCGGGACTGCCGGGTTCCGGGGTGTTCGGGCTCGCGGACCAGCAGGCGGCGTTGAAGTGGGTGCAGCGCAACGCCCGCGCGTTCGGCGGTGACGCCCGCAACGTGACGGTGTTCGGTGAGTCCGCGGGTGGGCTGAGTGTGTGCGCGCAGCTCGCGTCGCCGAGAGCGGCGGGGTTGTTCGCCAAGGCGATCATCCAGTCCGGTCCGTGCGGGCTGACGACCCCCGGTACCCGGCCTGGTGAGTTCACCGGCGTGTGGCGGCCACGGGTGGACGCCGAGAAGCAGGGGGTCGGCACGCTCGGGTGCGCCGACCTCGCGTGCCTGCGCGCCCAGCCGGTGGACAAGCTGCTGACGGTGCACGATCTGTTCAACTGGCCCGCCTACGACACCGCGGTGCTGCCGATCGACCCGGTCGTGGCGCAAAGGACCGGGCGGATGCACCACGTGCCGACGATGGTCGGCTCGACGCACGACGAGATGACGTTGTTCGCGGCGTTGTTCTACCCGCAGCCCATCCCGGAGCCCGGCTACCGCGCGCAACTCGCGCAGTTCTTCGGGGAGAACAACGCGGACAAGGTCCTCGCCCGGTACCCGGTCAACGGCAACAACGACGCACGCGACGAGATGGCCACGGCCTGGACCGACGGCTTGTGGTCGTGCCCGACGCAGCGGGCACGCGAGGAGCTCGGACGCCACGCGCGGGTGTCGGGCTACGAGTTCGCCGACGCGGACGCGCCGATGATCTTCCCGCTGCCGCCGTTCCCGGACTACAAGGCCTACCACGCCTCGGAACTGATGTCGCTGTTCGACATGGGCGCCCCACTCGACGCCAGGCAGCGGGAACTGTCGGACTACATGATCGCGGCGTGGGGCCGGTTCGCGCGGACCGGCGATCCGGGGTGGCGTTCGGAGGTGCGGTCGCTGGCACCCGGAGCAATCAGGGGCACTGATTTCGCCCGTGATCACCAGTGCGCGTTCTGGTCCTCCATCCTGTAGTCCATGCCCGGCTACCGCGAGCTCGCCCGCGACGGTGAGTTCCGCGCCCTGTTCGTGGCGCACGTGGTGTCGGTGGCCGGCGACCAGTTCGCGCGGGTCGCGCTGACGGTGCACGTTTACAACCGCACCGCCAGCGCGGGCCTGACCGCGATGACGTACGCGTTGACGTTCCTGCCGGACCTGGTCGGCGGGCCCCTGCTCTCGGGGCTCGCCGACCGGTTCGCGCGCAAAGAGGTGATGGTGGCCGCCGACCTGGTGCGGGCGGCGCTGCTGCTGGTGATGGCCTTGCCGCTGATGCCCCTGTGGGCGTTGGCGGCACTGCTGGTTCTGGTGCAGTTCGCGGGGGCACCGCACGGGGCGGCGCGGGCGGCGTTGCTGCCGCAGATCCTGCCCGACGAGCGGTATCCGCTGGGTCAGGCGGTGCTGAGCACGGTGACGCAGGCGGCGCAGGTGGCTGGGTTCCTGACCGGCGGTGCGCTGGTGGCGTGGCTGGGGCCAGGCCTTGTCCTGGTGGCCGATTCGGCGACGTTCGTCGTCTCGGCGTTCGCGCTGGGCGTGTTCCTGCTGGACAGGCCTGCTCCGCAGCGTCCGCACGTGCGGGCGTGGCCTGCCGATCTCGTGGGCGGGGCGCGGCTGGTGTGGCGTGACCGGCGGTTGCGGGCACTGGTCGCGCTGGCCTGCGTCTCGGGCTTCTACATCGTGGGCGAGGCACTGGCCGTGCCGTACGCCGCACAGCTGGGCGCGGGCCCGGCCGGGGTGGGGTCGATCTTCGCCGCCTACGCCGCCGGGGCGGCCGCGGGCATGCTGCTGGTGGCGCACCTCACAGCGCGGACGCAGCTTCGTGTCATGCCGTGGCTGGCCATCGCCGCGTGCGCGGTTCTCGTCCCGGCCGCGCTGCGGCCGGGCCTGGTCATCAGTGTGGGGTTGTTCGCGCTGTCCGGTGCGGCCAGCTCGTACCACCTGGTCGCGAACACGACGTTCGTGCGCGCGGTACCGGACTTCTCACGAGGACAGGCGTTCGGTCTGGCCGTCACCGCGCTGCGGGTCTCCCAGGGCGTCGGGGTGGCCCTGGCCGGTCTGGCTGCGGAAACCCTCGCGGTGCACCACGTCGTCGCCGCCGCCGGAGCACTGGGCGTGCTCGCGGCCGGCGGTGCGGCGATCGTGTGGTGGCTCAGCGACGCCAGTCCGTCGGCCGGCGCCAGTCCGTCGGACGCAGCCAGTCGGTCGGACGAACGGGACGGCCGGCAGCGGAGGTACGGTTGATCATGACTGCTCCTACGGGTGTTTGTTGCGTGTGAACCGGAAAAGTGATTCGGGCGCATTCTGTGAGGACTACTCACGGTGAGGTCCCCCACATGGAGCCACGACTTTGCGTTACCCGGTAGCTACAGTGGTTGGTTCCTGGACGGTGGTGTGGGGGTGGCAGCGTGCCTTGGCTCGACCCGCGCCGGTGGAAGTTATGGTCGCTTCCTCCTGTGGTGCTGGCCTATGTCGTGACGGTGGTCGTTTCGGCGTCCCTCGTCGCGCTCGCCACCGCATGGCGTACCCCTGCCGAGGCCTTGACGTGGCCTTGGTTCCTGCTGCTCTCCGGCGGTGCGGTTCTGCACCTGGAGGCGGCCAGGGGAATCGAACGGATCCGCGAAATCGGCGCCGAGGGCTCGCCGCACGCCCACATGCAGTCGGTGTGGCTGTTCGCGGGCGTGCTCGTACTGCCGATGCCACTGCTCGTGGCGCTGATCGTCATCAGCTACACGCACTCGTGGTACCGGGTCTACAAGCGGCGGGCGGTCCTGTTCCGCAAGGTGTTCTCCGCGGCCACTGTCGTACTCGGCAGTGCCGCCGCGCAACTCGTTCTAGGACTGTTTCCGGACCGTGCTGTTGACGTTGACGGCCCGCTCGGCCTGTTGGCATTGGTTACGGCCGGGTTCCTGTATTGGTTCATCAACTATGCACTGGTCGTCACCGCGATCTTCGTGACGAACCGCCAGAACCCCGTCCGCACCGCACTCGGCAACGCCTCCGACGTGCTCATCGTGCTGGCCTCGGTCGGCCTGGGCTCGGGCGTCGCGATCATCATGACGATGCGGCCGTGGCTCACGCCGATGCTGCTGCTGACCGTCCTCGCCCTGCACATGGGGCTGCTGCTGCCCCAGTTCCGGGTCGCGGCCCGCACGGACTCCAAGACCGGCCTGGTCGACGCGACGTTCTGGCACGACGTGGCCGGACGCGAACTGGCCCGCGCCCGCCGCCTGGTCTCCACCGTCGGCGTGCTGATCATCGACCTCGACCACTTCAAGCTGATCAACGACACCTACGGCCACCTCGCCGGCGACCGCGTCCTGCGCGCCGTCGCGGACGCGTTGAAGCACTCCGTGCGGTCCTACGACCTCGTCGGCAGATTCGGTGGTGAGGAGTTCGCCGTGCTGCTGCCCGGCGTCAGCACCGAAGAGGTCCGCGCCGCCGCCGAACGCATCCGGTTCGAGATCGCGAGCCTGCACATCGTCGTCGTCGACCGCCTCGGCCGCGACCAGGTCGTGACCGGCCTGACCGCGTCGGTGGGCGCGGCGGTGTTCCCGGACGCCGCGACCGAGCTCAGCCCGCTGCTGCTGGCCGCAGACGAAGCGCTCTACCAGGCCAAGAACAACGGCCGCGACCGCGTCGAGGCCGCCCAGGTCGGCTAACCGTCCTCGCCCTGCAGGAACAGCGCGATCTGCCCGGACACCACGTCCGGCTCCTCCACCCACGGGTAGTGGCCCACACCCTCGTGCACGAACAGCGTCGAGTCGCTGAACAGGTCCGCCAGCTCGACGCAGCGGCGCACCGGCGAGATCGGATCCTGCGTGCACGCGTAGACCAGCACCGGATGCGTGAAGTCCTGCAACGCCCGCCGCAGCACGCCCGGCACGAACGCGCCCTCGGCGTTGTAGCCCAGCGCCACGTGGTACTTCCACTGCCCCAGCTCCGCGTTCGCGTGCGCCTGCGCGCGCTCGTCCCAGCGGGCGTAGAGCAACGGCGAGGCCGCGACCCGGTTCTCCACCGAGTCGTCACCGGCGGCGTTGCGTTCCAGCGCCGTCGTCGCCGAGGCGAACCACGGCTCGTTCACACGAGAGGCCAGGAACGTGTCCCAGTCGCTCTGCTCCGGCGACAGGCCCACCGACCGCAACGCCGGGGTGAGCAGCACGAGCTTGCCGACACGGTCCGGGAAGTCCGCCGCGTAGCCCATCGCGATCCCCGCACCCGCGGAGTGCCCCAGCACGTCGACCCGCTCCAGACCCAGGTGGCGGCGCAGCATCTCCACGTCGCGGACCAGCATGTCCCGCCGGTAGGTGAACGGATCCGCCGGCTCGTCGGACTCCCCGGTACCGCGGTTGTCCAGGATCACCAGCCTGCGACGCGCGTGCAGGCCACCGAGAGTCTCCAGGTACTCCGAAGCCCTGCCGGGCCCGCCCGCGAGCACGAACAGCGGCTCGCCCCCACCCAGTTCCCGGTAGGCGAGTTCGGTGCCGTCGAACGAGGTGAACCGTGCCATGCTGCACATCATGCCGAAGATCGCCACGGCCGACGTCGTCGACCGGCCGCAGCTGCTCGAGTTCCTCCGCACCCGCCACCACGGCGTCCTGATCACCCGCCGCTCCACCGTCGACGGAGTGCAGGTCTCCCCCGTCTCGTGCGGGGTCGACACCGAGGGCCGGATCGTCATCGCCACCTACCCCCAGCGCGCGAAGGTCCGCAACGCCCGCCGCACCCCGTCCGTCACGATGTGCGTGCTCTCCGACGACTGGGACGGCCCGTACGTGCAGATCGACGGCACCGCCGAAGTCCTCGACCTGCCCGAGGCGCTGGAGGACTTCGTCGAGTACTACCGCTGCATCGCCGGCGAGCACCCCGACTGGGACGAGTACCGCGCCGCGATGCTGCGCCAGGGCAAGTCCCTCATCCGCGTCACGATCGACTCCTGGGGCCCCATCGCCACCGGCGGCTTCCCGCCCGAACTCGAGGCCTGACCCCGGCCGATGAAGCTCTGGATGAAGATCGTCCTGTGGGTCTACGTCGCGTTCAACCTGCTGCAGGCGATCGTGCTCGCGTTCGCGCCGGAGATCACCGACCGCGCCTACCTCGGCGGCGAGATGACCCCGACCCGCGCGTTCCAGTGGTACTCCGTCGCCGGCTACCACGTGCTCATCATCGCCATGACCGTGATCGCGATGGGCCTGCGGCGGGCAGCGGACCGCCGCAAGCTCATCGTCGTCAACGCGCTGATGTACCTGTTCTGGGACGCCGGATCGCAACTCGCCCACTGGGGCCGCGAGATCGGCATGGCCACCTCCGACCTGCTGATCAACACCGGCGTCAGCATCGCCACCGGGCTGCTGTTGCTGGCCGTGGCCTGGTTCGACCGCGACCCCGTCAGCCAGCCCAGTTCCCGCCCCACCCCTGAGGGTGCTCCAACAGAGCGCACGCACCACCGTGCGGGCCCTCGACGGACGCGATGAGTCCGGTTGGCACGGTCGTGGGCTCCAGCAGCACACGACCGTCCAATTCGGACACCCTCGCGCACGCCGCCGCCAGGTCGTCCACCGCGAAATAGGTGAGCCAACCCGGCGCACGCCCGGTCTTCAACCGCCCCGCCACCGGGCGAGGATCGCCGTGCCGCGAGGACGTGAAGAGCACGAAATCCTCCGCACCCGGCTCGACCTGCCAGCCCAGCTCCCGCGACCAGTACTCGTCCTCGGGCTCCGCGGTCATCAACTCCGCCCAGCACGGCTCACCGTGCCTCGGCGGCGGCGCCCACGGCCCGTGCAGCACCCGGCCAGTGTCCACAGAGGAATTCCCCGTCAGCGCCCTGGGCTCGTCACCACCGAAGAAGACACGCCACCCCTGCACTCCCGCAACAACTTGAGCCGCCAGCCGATCACCGACCCAGCCCGAGAACGACCCGCCCGGCTCCGCTATCACCGCCCAACCGAGAACCCCGGCGAAGAAGTCCACCGTTTCCTCAGGCTCGGCAACGCTCAACTCAAGACGACGAAGACCACAAGAAGACACGAGCGTCCCATCAGGCGGGGATCAGGAGCGCGCACCATCCTCTGCTCCGACCACCTGAGACGACAATGCGCCATTCGGCGGCATGCGCTCCGCGTTCACCACGTCACGCAACGGCACCGGCCGGCCCAGGTGGAAACCCTGCCCCACCCGCACACCCAGCGCCTTGAGCGCCTCCACCTGCGACGGCCGCTCCACCCACTCCGCCACCGCGCTGAGCCCCAGCCCGTTCGCGATCTGCACGATGCCCGACACGAGCACCGCGTCCGCGTCGTTGGTCTCGATGCCCTTCACGAACTCACCGTCGATCTTGATGCCCGTGATCGGCAGGTGCTTCAAGTGGACGAACGACCCGAATCCGGAACCGAAGTCGTCCAGCGTGATCCGGCACCCGAAGCTGCGCAGCTGCGTCGCGAGCGTCACCGCGGCGTCCAAATTGGTCACCGCCGCCGTCTCCGTGATCTCCAGCCCCAAACGCCCCGGCGCGACACCCGCCTTGCTCAGCTTGTCGAGCACGAAGTCACCGAAATCCGGATCCTCCAGCGTGCGGCCGGACACGTTCACGTTGAACCGCAACCGCGAGTCCGGCTCCGCGACCAGCGCGTCGATCGCCGTCGACAGCACCCAGCGGTCGACCTCCAGGATCAGGTTGCTCCGCTCCGCCACCGGCAGGAAGTCCGCCGGGCCGAGATAGGGCTCCTGCTGGTCCTCGAGCCTGAGCAACAGCTCGTGCCCCAGGGTCTTGCCGGAATGCAGCTCCACCATGGGCATGCCGTACAACGCCAGCCCGTTACCCGCCAGCGCCGCCCTGAGACGGTCCAGCACACTCACGCGCTTCACGGTGTCCGCATAGTGGTTCGGCTCGTACACCGTCACCCGGTCACGACCCGCCGCCTTCGACGCGTACAGCGCCAGGTCCGCGTTCGCCAGCACCAGCTCCCACGAGTCACCCGGACCGAACTCCGCCAGGCCCGTGCTGACCGTGATCCTCGCCGGCGTGCCGATACCCGCCAGCGGGAAACCCGCCACGGCCTCCTTGAGGTTGTCCGCCACGTCGGAGGCGTCCTTCAGCGACGCTCCCGGCAGGACCACCGCGAACTCGTCCCCGCCCAGACGGGCGATCAGCTTGTCACCCAGACGGGACTGCAGAGCGCTCGCCAGCATGCGCATCACGCGGTCGCCCACCGCGTGACCCCGCAGGTCGTTGACGTCCTTGAAGTTGTCCAGGTCCAGCACCAGCAACGCACCCGAACCGTTGTTCGCCAGCTCCTGCTCCAGAGCCCTCGTGAGCGCCCTGCGGTTCGGCAGACCCGTGAGCGGATCCTGCTCGGCCATCCTCACGAGCTCGTCGTGCACCCTCGAGGACTGAGTGACGTCGTGCGCCGTGCCCAGCGCCCTGAGCGGAACACCGTCATCACCCACCACGACCTCACCGAAACACTCGAAGACGCGTTCCGCGCCATCGGGACGGAGCATGCGGTGGGTGTAGGTGAAGACACTCCCGGTCTTCAGCGCCGTGTCGAGCGTTTCCTCGATCATCGGCAGGTCGTCCGGGTGCACCAGCTGCGAGTACATCTCGAAGTCGAACGCCGTACCCGGCGAGAACCCGAACATCTCCAGCAAAGTGTCCGACCAGGTCACGCGGTCGTCCGAGATGGACCACTCCCACGTACCCATGCGGCCCAGCGCCTGAGCCCTGCGCAGCGCGTCCGCCTCCTGCGTGACCGTCAGCTCACGATCCCGCCACGCCGACACGTCCACGACCTCGTACATCAGGTCGTCGCCCAGCTTCGAACACCGCACCTCGAGCCACTTCGGACCCGGAACGAGAACCTCCCGCGCCGGCGCGGGCACCTCGGGCACACCCGGCAGCAACGCCGGCAACGACCGCCCATAGGCCTGCTCGACCGGAACCCCGAGAACAGCACCCAACGCGCGGTTGCACCACAACAGGTTCCCGCGCGAATCCGTCACGGCATAGCCGACATCCGCCCGGTCCAGCACCGTGCGGCAATAGGAGGTCACGCGCGTCATGATCGTCCGATCACCGGACGTAAGCAACCCGCTACGCCGGTCAGTTCGCTCTTTTGCGAACGGCTTAGCGAAGCCGCTCCAAACCCTTCGCCGACTCCACCAGCTCAGCGGCCAGCTTCCGCAGCTCCTCGTTCTCCGCCCCGTCCTGCGCGGCGGTCACCACATCCTCCGCGGCACACCGCAGCTGGAACAACCTGTCCTGCAAATCAGCAAGCTCGGCGGTGGAGAGTACTACGGCATCCTCCGGCAACCCGCCCCGCTGCAACGCCGCCCGCCGCTCATACGCACGCTGACGACACGGCTGCGCGCAATACCTGCGCGGCCGGCCGATCCGCCCACTCCCCGGCAACCTCCGCCCGCACCACGCACAGTGCTTGGGCTCATCCGCCTCCATGGAGCGCTCCATGGCGCGCGACGGTAGCGAATGGCGGTGGGTGGTCTCCAGCGACGCGCCAGAAAGCCCGACCTTCGTAGGGAACCGGACAGTACCGGTACGGCGATTGGTGTTGGTTTCAGGTGGAGTTTCGGTGTGTTGTGGCGGGTTTGGGGTGGATGGGGGTTGAGGAGGCTCGCAGCGGCGCGCGAGGTGGTCGCGTGCCGAGCAGGCTCAAATTCCAGCAGAGGGATCGCCTTGTGCCGGACCCGTGTTGGTGTTTGTGGTCTTTGGCCGTTTTGTGCGTGGGGAGTAAGGCGCTAAGACCAGTAGGTCTGATTTTAGGCGACACTGAAGTAATAGAGAGCAAGAAGAAAGTGTCTCGCCACCCACTGTCCACCCCGGAGCCATGGCCGGAAGGCACACTCGGGGAGTGACCCACGCGTATCTCCAAGGCCCGCGGCCAAGGGCCTTCGCCCATCGCGGCTGGCACGTCGGCGACCTCAGCGGCATGGAGAACTCGCTGAGTTCCTTCCGCCGCGCCGTGCACGAGGGATATCGGTACATCGAGACCGACGTGCACGCCACGAGCGACGGCGAGGTCGTCGTGCATCACGACGACACGCTGGACCGCACGACGGACGGGCACGGACGCGTCGGCGACCTGCCGTGGACCGAAGTGCGGATGGCACGCGTGGGCGGCAGGGAGCCCATCGCGCGGCTGGCGGACGTGCTGGAGGAGCTGCCGGACACGTTCTTCAACATCGACGTGAAGAGCGAGGCGGCCGTCGAGCCGATCCTGAACCTGTTGCGCAAGGCCAAGGCGTTGCACCGGGTGTGCCTCGCGAGCTTCTCGGACAACCGGCTCGCGCGGTTGCGGCGCCGGGGCGGGCCCGAGCTGCTGACGTCGATGGGGCCCCGCAGTGCCGGAGCGCTGTGGGCGGCGGGGCGGGTTCCGTTCGCCGGACTGGCGGTGCGCGGGCAGGTGGCTCAGGTGCCGGTGAGCCAAGGAAGGCTCACCGTGGTCGACAGGAGGTTCGTTCAGGCGGCACACCGCAGGGACCTCGAGGTGCACGTGTGGACGATCGACGACGAGGCCGACATGCGGGCCCTGCTCGATCTTGGAGTGGACGGGCTGGTGACCGACAGGCCCGACGTGCTCAGGGAAGTACTCCGGTCGCGCGGCACCTGGTAACAGGTTGGACAGTCGATCATTGGACGTGTCGGCGGACAAGTACAGTCCGCCGACATGAAGGTCAAGGGCGACGACGCCGCCGACGCCAGCAAGGTGAAACGCCGCCGCGAACAACGCGGCTGGGTCTGGTACGACGTGGCGAACTCCGTGTTCCCCACGTCCGTGGTCACAGTGTTCTTCTCGCTGTACCTGACGAGCATCGCGACGAACGCCGCCAAGGCCGACACCGCGCTCAACGGGCCGAACCCGTGTGCCGGCGACAACGCGTTCGACCACTGCGACGTCACGTTCCTCGGGGCGCAGTTCCCCTCCGGCTCGCTGTGGGGCTACCTGCTGTCGGTGGCGACCGTGATCCAGGTCCTGGTGCTGCCGGTCATGGGCGCCATCGCCGACCGCACCCAGAACAAGAAGAAGATGCTCGCCGCCTTCGCCTTCACCGGCTCCGCGGCCACCATCGCGCTCGCGACCGTGCAGGGCACCAACTGGACGCTCGGCGTGCTCTTCTTCGTCATCGCCAACATCGGCTACGGCGCCAGCGTCGTCGTTTACTACGCCTTCCTGCCCGAGATCGCGACCCCCGACGAACGCGACGCGCTCTCCAGCCGCGGCTGGGCGTTCGGTTACCTCGGCGGTGGTGTGGCGCTGGCGATCCAGCTCGGCATCACGTTGTCGGCCGACTCCCTCGGCATCACCGCCGGTGACGCCGCGCGCATCGCTTTCGTCATCTCCGGTGTGTGGTGGGCGGCCTTCACGTTCATCCCGCTGACCCGCCTCACCGAGCACCAGAAACCGCACGGCAACGAGCACGGCGGCTCGGTGGTCTCCGCCGGCTTCAAGGAACTCGGCACGACCCTCAAGCAGGCCAAGGCATTCCCGCTCACGCTCGCGTTCCTCGGCACCTACCTGATCTACACCGACGGCATCGCGACGGTGGCGAACGTGTCGGCGCAGTACGGCAGCGTCGAGCTGAAGTTCGAACAGAAGACGCTGATCACGGTGATCCTGATCGTCCAGTTCGTCGCGTTCATCGGCGGCGTGCTGCACGGCTTCGTGGCCAAGCGGATCGGCGCGAAGAAGACGATCCTCGGCTCGCTCGTCGTGTGGATCGTCGTGATCACCGCGGCGTTCTTCGTCAAGGCCGGCGACGAGATGCAGTTCTACCTCGTCGCTGCGGGCATCGGCATCGTCCTGGGCGGCACGAACGCCTTGTCCCGCAGCCTGTTCAGCCAGATGGTGCCGCCCGGCCGAGAAGCCCAGTACTTCTCGCTCTACGAGGTCGGTGAGCGCTCCACCAGCTGGCTCGGCCCGCTGGTGTTCGCCGGCGTCGGCCAGGCCACCGGCAGCCTGCGGCCCGCCATCCTCGCCCTGATCATCTTCTTCGTCGCCGGGTTCGTCCTGCTGATCTTCGTGCCCGTCCGCAGGGCCATCAAGGCAGTCGGGAACGCAGAACCGACGCTCGTCTGACCGGTGCGGCGGCGCTGACCACCAGCAGCGCCGCCGCCACCACGAGGTACTTCACGAACTCCTGCGGACCCGGCAGGTACGTGATCAGAGCCGGCACGCCGAACGCCACCGCGAACACCGACAACGCGCGCCCCAGCACCGCGTCGCCCCCGCACGTACGCGTACACGCGCAAGCCGAGCACTGCGGCCGCCAGCACGGCGATGCCGCTGCCCAGCACCACGATGTCGGCCACCCCGAGCACCACCGCCGCACCCGCCCACCACACCAGCGGCCGCGCGGGCGGCGTCGGCGCGTCCTTGTGGAAACCCAGGCACAGACACACGAACGTCAAGATCGACGGCACGTGCCACAACACCGACCACACGGTCGGATGAACCTGGAAGAACTGCGTCAGCCAGCTCGCCACCACCGCGCCGTAGGCCCCCTTCGCCCACGTCCGCTGTCCCCGCAGCAGCAACGCGAACGCCACCAACGGGACGAAGTGGCTCAGCACCACCCAGGGCGCCTGCGGAACGATCTCCGGCATGCTCCGCACCACGATCTCGGCGCGGACCCCCTGCGCGACGTAGGTGAAGCTCAGCAGCAAGCCGAGCACCCCCAGCCACCGCACCACCCCGCCCAGCCGCAACGCCCCCACCGGCGCACTGGCGGCCGCCAACCGCGTCCGCACGGCCAGGCCGAGCATCGCTCCCGTCTCGCCCCACCCCGGCCAGCTGTGCTCCAAGGTCGAGCTCGTCCGTCCGCTCGATCAGGAACAGGCCGACCATCTCCTCCTCACGATCCTGCCGATACCACTCGGGCAGAACGTTGAGCAGCAACCGGTACCGGCGCTCCAGGTTCGTGGTCATGACACGCGCGGCTTCCTGACCGGCGCCACAGCGCTGAGCACGAGCAACACCACGATCGGCAACGCCAGCACCAGCACCTCTCCCCCGGCCAGCAGGAACGCCAGCGGCGACAGCTGCAGCACCGCGAACAACGACAACGCCCGCCCCAGCACGAAGTCACCGCGCACGAACGCGACCACCCGCAGGATCACCGTGACCAGCCCGACCGCGATCAGCCCCGCCCCCGGCGCGAACCCGCCGAGCACACCGAGCAGCAGCGCTCCCCCGCCCCACCACAGCACCCTGCGCGCGGGCGGCGTCGGCGCCTCCCGGTGAAAACCCAGGCACAGACACACGAACGTCACCAGCGACGGCAGCTGGAACGCGCTCCACATCAGCAGGTACCGGTACTCCCCCAGCGACGCCACCGCCAGCAGCACCGGAGCCAACGCCGCCACCTTCGCCAGCGTCCGCCTGCCGCTCAACAGCGCCGCGAACGCCACGATCGGCCCGAGCTCCAGCACTCGCCACCAGCTGATCTCCGCGGCCCACTCGGGATTGCCGTAGGCGACGGCGAGGCTCGTGACCGCCGCCCCCGCGAAGAACACCCCCAGCAACAGCCCGAACATCCCCAGCGCCCGCACGACCTCGCCGCGCCACAACACCTTCGCCGGCACGCTCGTCAGCGCCGCGCCCGCCGCCAGATGCGTCCGCACCCCGAGCCCCAGCACGGCGCCGGTCTCCCCCCAGCCCGGCCAGCTGTGCTCCAGGTCGAGCTCGTCGGTCCGGTCGGCCAGGAAGATCCCGACCATCTCCTCCTCGCGGTCCGCCCGATACCAGCGGGGCAGGACCTTCAGCAGCCGCCGATAGCGCCGCTCCAGATTGCTCACGCCTTGCTCGCCCACGGCTGGACACCCCTCCCCCTCAGCACCGCCGAAGCCGCCCGCACGTTCGCGCTCAGCCTCGCGACCTCCGCCTGCAGCGCGCGCACACCGGAGTCGGTGAGCTTGTAGTAGCGCCGCAGCCGGCCCTGGTGCACTTCTTCACGGTCGCGCTCGGCGAGCCCGTCCGCCACCAACCGGTCCAGCACCCCGTACAGCGTGCCCACCCGCAGCACCGTCCGCCCCTCGGACAGCTGCTCCACCGCCTGCACGATCGCGTAGCCGTGCAACGGCTCCTCCGCCAGCGCGGTGAGCACGAGGAACGCCTGCTCGGACATGACCCGACCACTCATGTCGCTGAATATATCGCGGCGCGAGCTATATCGGGAAGCGGAATGACCGGAGGTGTTTGGTTTCAGTGGACACTGAAGTTACTGAGCTTGCTGGCCGAGTCCCGCCTGGGCGTTCGGCTGCCGGACGGGGGGATTTGAGCGAACTGGGCGACCGCGGCGCTCGGCTTGCGCGTGTACATGCGTGGCGGTCCGCGCGTTGTCGGTGTTCGCGGCGGCGTTCGGTTGCGGACCAGGATTCAAGCGGCCCAGGCGGCGCGGCGAGAGAGGTCGTGGTTCAGTCAACACTGAATCTATCGAGTGACATGAGCTGAGACGATGTTTCGGCGACCTGCGCAGCGGCTATGTCTGCTCAACGGTTCCGCGGCCGTCACGAAGGGACGCACGATGGGCAGGGATACGCCGTGGGGATTCCTCAAGATCAGGACCCAGGCACTAGGGTGACCCGCCGTGGACGCCCTCCCCGATCCGACAGACGCCCTCTCCGCTGTACCTGTCGCGGGTTCCCGACGCTCGACGCCGGTCGTGGGGCACGTCAAGTTCTTCTTCGGCCCCATGGACTGCGGCAAGTCGACGCTCGCGCTGCAGATCGACCACAACAACTCGCGGCAGGGTCGTCGCGGGCTGCTGCTGGTGCGGCACGACCGGTCCGGGCGCCCGCAGATCTCGAGCCGCATCGGCATCACGCGCGAGGCCGCCGAGATCCGCGACGACGATCTCCGCCAGCTCGTGCGCTCGGAGTGGGCGCTGGGACGGCGGGTGGACTACCTGATCGTGGACGAGGCGCAGTTCCTCTCCCCCGCCCAGGTCGAGCAGCTGGCCGAGCTCGCGGACGACGTCCAGGTCGACGTGTACTGCTTCGGGCTCGCCACGGACTTCCGCGGCGAGATGTTCCCCGGCTCGCGGCGGCTGTTCGAACTGGCCGACGAGCTGAAGGCCATTCAGGTCGAGGTGTTGTGCTGGTGCGGGGTGCCGGGACGGTTCAACGCGCGGGTGCGGGCCGGACGGGTGATTCACACCGGAGACACAGTTCTGGTCGCCGACACGGTTTCGGATACGGAACAGCACCGATCGGGTACAGAGAGCAACGGTGTAACCGATACCACGGAAACTACTATCCGTTATCAAGTGCTCTGTCGGCGTCACTTCCGGTTGGGTGACCTAGGCCCTGACGTCGCACAAAGTGGCCAACTGCGCTTGGCCTAGGCGGTTACACACAGGTTTGGCTAGGCCATTAGAGTGACGCGTGAGCACAGTAGCTTGATAACGCGTCACGATCCTGTGGCGATCGCATCCATTAGTAGGAAGCCTTCGTTGACGAGTGAACGACGTCACTGTGGGCGACCATGAGAGCGAGCCGGAAACAAACGGAGCAATCCGGGCGTTGCACACGGTGAGCAAGAAGCCTGGGCCCCGGCCCTGAGCCGAGCGAAAGGACACCGCCATGGCCGACCGCGTTTTGCGTGGAAGCCGGCTCGGAGCAGTCAGCTACGAGACCGACCGCAATCACGATCTCGCTCCGCGCCGGGCAGCGCGGTACGCCTGTCCGAAGGGACACGACTTCGAGGTCCCGTTCTCCGACGACGCCGAGCTGCCGCCGACCTGGGAATGCCGTCTCCACGGCACCGAGTCGAAGATCATCGACGGCGTCGAGCCGGAGGTGAAGAAGGTCAAGCCGCCGCGCACGCACTGGGACATGCTCCTGGAGCGCCGGTCGATCCCCGAGCTCGAGGAGCTGCTCGACGAGCGCCTCGAAGAGCTGCGCGGACGCCGCACTCGCACGGCCTGATCTTCCGCGAGAAGGTCTACAGACGCTTCAAGCCGTCCCGGTCTCCCGCCGGGACGGCTTTTTGCGCGCCCACCGGGTTCCTGAGCAGCGCGCGGCCCCACAGCAGGCCCGCCGCCGCCAGCACCGCCCAGATCGACAGCGCCAGGATCGACCTCGGTGAGCCCAGGTCGCTCAGCGCGTCGCCCAACACCGCGGCCAGCACGGTCGACGGGACGAGGCCCAGCGCGGTGCCCAGCGCGAAGTGCCGCGGCTTCACCGACGTGACGCCCGCGCCGTAGTTCGCCAGCGTGAACGGCAGCACCGGCAGCAGCCTCACGACCAGCGTCGCCTCGACGCCCTTGCGGGCGAACACGTCCTCCAGGACCCGCAGCCGCTCCCCCAGCCATCCGGCCACCGCCCGGCGGCCGAGCCTGCGGGCGACGCCGAACGCGATCATCGCGCCGGCTGTGAACCCGGCAATGGCCAGCACGCTCCCCCACGCGACACCGAACAGCAGCCCCGCCGCCGTCGCCAGCACCGGTTTGGGGAAGAAGACCGCGGTGCCGAGCGCGCAGACGGCCGCGAACACCACCGGGGCGGCGTTTCCCGCGCTGCCGACCAGGGCTCTCAGCGCCGCGCCGTCGGGAATGTCGACGACCTGGGCGAGCACCGCCAGCACCACCACGAGCAGCACCAGCACCACAAGGCCCGCGCGCCGCATCAGTTCAACCTACCCGGCCGTCGGGCATCCTCGTCGCATGAAGACCGTGCGACTGCCGTCCGGCGAGACCATCCCCGCGCTCGGCCTGGGCACCTGGATGATGGCCGAGAAGGCCTCCAGGCGTGCTGACGAGATCGCGGCGCTGCGGGCCGGCGTCGACCTCGGGCTGACGCTGATCGACACCGCCGAGATGTACGGCGGCGGCGAGGCCGAGACCCTCGTCGGCGAGGCCGTCGCAGGACGCCGTGACGAGGTTTTCCTGGTGTCGAAGGTGCTGCCCTCCAACGCCACCGCTTCGGGCACCGTACGGGCCTGTGAGGCCAGTCTGCGGCGTCTGGGCACCGACCGCCTCGACCTGTACCTGCTGCACTGGCGTGGCAGCCTGCCGCTGGCCCGGACGCTGGAGGGCTTCGCGGCTCTGGTGGAGGCGGGCAAGATCCGCCACTGGGGAGTCAGCAACTTCGACCTGGCCGACATGCGCGAGCTGACGGCGTTGGACGGCTCCTGCCAGACCAACCAGATCCTCTACAACCTGTCCCGGCGCGGGCCGGAGTACGACCTGCTGCCCTGGCACGCCTCCGCCGGCATGCCGATCATGGCCTACTCCCCCGTCGAGCAGGGGCGGCTGCTGGGATCACCGGTGCTCGCGGAGGTCGCCGCCCGCCACGACGCCACGCCCGCTCAGGTGGCGCTGGCGTGGGTGCTGCGGCTGCCGCACGCGAACGCGATCCCCAAGGCGGGCACGGTGGACCACGTCCGGGAGAACGCCCGCGCGGTGGAGTTGCGGCTCTCGCCGGAAGACCTGGCGGACCTGGACCGGGCCTTTCCGCCCCCGGACGGCCCGGAACCGCTCGAAATGATCTAGCTCACCCGGCGCGGGTCCAGTCGATGCCCCACTCCACGACGGCGGCCCGCCACTCCGGATCCTCGCCGTGCAGGGCCGCGGCCGTGGCCTCCAGCAGCTCCGCCACCGACCGCCACGGGCTGCCGAACCGCGTGCCCGTCTCGGGATCGTGCTCGCCGAGCACACCGGTGCGCAGGTCGACGACGAGGTGGCAGCCGCCGCCGTCGCCCGCGACCGGGAACCAGGCCGCGTTCCAGCCCCAGAAGGCGTCCTCCTCGCCTTCCTCGACCGCCGAGAAGTCCTCCTCCTCGTCCTCGTCGATCTCCTCGATCTCGGCGGCCTGACGCGCCGCGAGGTCGTCGGTCTTGCGCTTCCAGACGTCGAGGGAGGTCTGCAACGGCAGCAGGGTCCAGCGCGGCGGGACGAGCGTGCGCGGCGAGCCGTCGTGGCGCAGCAACGACTCGGTCAGGTCCGCGGGCAGTGGGTGGCCGAGGGCCTGTGCGGCAGTGAGCGTGGTGGCCTCCAGAGGGGGTTTCGGCTCGATGCCGTTGCCCTGCAACCAGTTCTCGATGCGTTCCCACGAGGCCACCACGCTCATGCCAGTCACCCTAGAGGTCCATCTTGACCACGAACGGGTCGCCGTCCAGCACTCGGTGCACCTTGTAGAAGTCGGTGTTCATCCAGGTGCCGGACAGCTGGTTGTCGCCGCCCTCGATCGGGCGCGCGGAACCGTGCCACGCCAGTTTGCCCTCGTCCGTGGACGTGTAGGCGCCCTCGCGGGTCGAGGCGAACGGGTACTCGTCGCAGTTGAACTTCTCGGGCTCGTACTCGATGCCCCACACGTCCTTGCACACCTTGCCCGCGTAGGCGCGGTTGGAGCCGATCTTGCCGCTGTCGTCGAGGCGGTGCAGCGGCCGTTCGAGCGAGCCACCGGGGATGCTCTTGCCCAGGAACGACGGGAACGTGCGCTCGCTGTGGTGCAGCGCGTCCGCGATGTGACGGGCCGACTCGACGATCTCGTTGACCCGGTTCTTGGCCTGCGCGATGGCCATCAGGTCGTAGGTCGGGACGTGGTCGGTGAACACCGCTCCCCTGAACTTGCCCGCGGTCGCGCCCGCCGAGTCGAAACGCACCCGCGAGAAGCCCGCGCCCAGGTCGTACCAGGACGCGACCTTCGGCATGTTCGACTCCACCGAGAGGTCGAGCTGCATGACCGCGTGCACCAGCTTGTACGGGCCGGTGCCCTCCTCCGGTGAGGTGACCGTGCCGGTGAACTGCAGCCCCTGCTTCCAGTTCTCCAGCGTCGTGCGCTTCTGCAGCGGAGACGGAGTGCAGGTCACGCTCGTCTGCCCGCAGCCGCTGAAGCCGATCACCAGCTCGGCGATGTTGCGTTCCTGGCCGCCGAGCGTGCGGTAGTTGTCCAGCAGGACGGTGTAGTCGACGCGCCGGTCACCGTCGTAGGCGAACGCCAGCACCGTGTAGTCGAACTCGACGCTCGCGATCGTCGCGGGCGCGCCGGGGCTGACCTTCAGCTCCACTTTGCGGTGGCCGACGAAGCACTGTTCGAAACGGCTCTTCGCCCAGCCGTTCTTGGTGCGGGCCTCCGGCCTGGACTGGCACTCGGTCTTGAAGTCGTCGGCCCGCACCTCGCCGGCCGCTTTCGGGTACGCCTGCGCGGCCGGCATCGGCGTGGCCTGGAAGTCGCTGGACGTCGAGGTCGCCACCCAGCCCGCGGCCTCGTCGGCGAGCGCCGGGGTCGCGGCGGTGAGGAGTGCGGCGACGGTGAGCCCGGCCGCGAATGGTCTGATTCGCATGGAAAGTCCCTCCTGTCAGCTCATGCGGACGGACAGGCCGCCGGCCCGGTCGAAGGTGAGCTCGGCACGGGCGTGGGTGCGGTGGTCGCCGGTGAGCTCGCGGACGGGCTGGTCGAACGCCACGGTGATCGCGTCGCCGGTCTCCCGCACCGACACGGCCTGCGCGGCGCTGATCGCCTTGCGCGACACCAGGAACTCGACGGCCTTCTCCCGTGCCTCGGACGCGGTCAGCGCGGCCTTGCGGGTCGTGATCGCCGCGTTCTCGTTGCACACCAACCGCTTCTGCACGCAGTCACGCAGGCCGGGCACGGTGTCGAGGCACTTCGACGCGTCCTCGGCCATGCACTGCTGCAGCGCGTTCTGGTTGACGGTGCGCGTCGCGGTCACCGCGGCGGGCCGCACGGACGGTTTGGTGACCTCCCACGCCGTGACGAAGCCGTTGGCGTCCTTCGCGACGTTGGTGTCGAACCGGAAGCAGTACGCCGGTTGTGAACCCGGCGCGCAGTTGCCGGCCGGTGCGCGCGTGGTGATCGCCGACGCCGGGAACCGCTCGAACACCTTGTTGCCGTTGAGCCACTGGATCCGGTTGGCGGTGCGACCGATCGTGACGTCGCCGTAGGAGGAGGCCGACAACTCCCAACCCGTCACCATCTGGTGCGCGTTCGGGCTGACGCCGTCCTTGGTGGTGCCGGCGAAGTTGAAGTCGTAGAACAGGTCCGTGGACCGGCAGTTGTCGCAGTGCGGAAACGACATGTACGTGTGCGGCCGGTCGTCGGGCGCGTCGTCCCCGTTGCCGATCTGGTGGTAGCTGTAGCCGCCGGTGTAGTCGACCCAGTAGGGCTGGTAGTGCGTCATCCCGGTCGGGCTGCCCCAGCTGACGTCGAGCCCGAACTCGTAGCTCGTCGAATAGGCGTCGTCGGTGAACACCCGTGTGGCGTTGTAGGCGTTGCCCGCCGACGACGTGCTGTGGCCCACCACCGGGTACAGGAACGACGTGAACGATCCGTACATGTGTGCCGAGGTGGACGCACACATCTGCGCAACCGGATCGCGCGGATCCCGGTCACACCAACTCGCCGCGTTCGCCGTGCCCGGCTGGAGCAGGCTGAGCCCCAGCGCGACAACGGCGGCGAACAGAATTCTTCGCTGCACTTCTTCGAACCCCCAGTCGTGTTCGTGTGAACACAGGGGTGCACAGGGCGAACGAATTCTGTTTTGCGGCAAGCAAACGACGTGACTCGTCCCCCAGTGGACTCCCCCTGTCGCCGGGAACCCTCTCAACCACGTCCGGCGGAGGTCAACGAACTGTCGTCGTTGACCGTTAACCCTTCACGGCCAGGTTTTCGTCGCGCGCGAGCCATCAACTACGTTGGTGTCATGGAGATCCTCGACATTCCGGTGGCCACGCTCGCGGGCGAGCCGGGCGACCTGAGCGCGTTGCGCGGCAAGGTGCTGCTCATCGTCAACGTGGCCTCGCGCTGCGGTCTCACCCCGCAGTACGCGGGCCTGGAGCGGCTGCAGGAGAAGTACGGCGCGGAGGGCTTCTCCGTGGTCGGCTTCCCGTGCAACCAGTTCGCGGGACAGGAGCCGGGTACCTCCGAGGAGATCGCCACGTTCTGCTCGGCGACCTACGGGGTGTCGTTCCCCCTGTACGAGAAGGTCGAGGTCAACGGGCCCGGGGCGCACGCGCTCTACCAGGAGCTGGTGCAGCGGCCCGACGCTGACGGGACCGCCGGCGACGTGCAGTGGAACTTCGAGAAGTTCCTGGTGTCGCGCGACGGTGAGGTGATCGGGCGGTTCCGTCCGAAGGTCGAGCCCGAGGCTGCCCCGATCACCGAGGCGATCGAGGCAGCCCTGCGCTAGTCGGCGCCGCGGTTGAGCTGGCTGGGCCGGTACGCGACCTTGCGGGCGCGCATCACCTCGCCCAGCGGGCGGTGCTCGACCAGCGCGTTCCACGGATCGAACTTCGCGGCCTCCACCTGGGCCGCGAAGTCCTCGTCCGGTGCCTGCTCGCCGATCACCAGCCGGGCGACGGTCTGGTACGGCGAGTCCCAGATCGCCGCGGCGTCCTCGATCGGGGTGCGGGCCTCGTCGAGGAAGAACTGCAGCTGCAGCTCGTACACCAGCGGCGACTTCGCCAGCCGGTCGTAGATGTCCGCGGACCAGTCGTCCTTCGCCTGCAGGTTCACCTCGTCCGACGCGGCCCGCAACCGGACCCGGACGGCGTAGGGGCCGCAGGAGATCGGGGCCGCGCTGAAGAAGTCCTCGGTGGCGAACCCGCTGAACGGCTTGTTCAGGGCTCCGCGCACCTCCTTGAGGTCGCCGAGCAGCCGCGGTGACCGCAGCAGCGCGCGCAGGATCCCGACCAGGCCGCCGCCACCGGCCGTGGTGATCTGACTGAACTCCCTGCTGGTCGACGAGCTGAACTTCTCGTGGTTGATCAGCACGAAGTCCTGGCTCGCCGCCGGGCCGCCGAACACGGACTGGCCGGCGACGCCCAGCACCTTGAAGGCGAAGCCCCGGATGTCCGGCACGTGGTCCGGCGCCCGGTCGAAGCCGCCGTTGGACAGCCTCACCCACACCTCGTAGCGGGCCTCGGCCGCGAAGATGCCGTGCCCGGCCTCCGGCGGCAGACCGGCGGGCACCTCGAGGGTGGCGCGCAGGGCCGGGCGCTGCTTGCGGTGCAGGGCGCGGCCCGTGCCGAACTTCGCGGACTTGCGCAGCTGCATCTCGACGAACCGGTCCGCCTGGTCGCGGTGGCGCTGCGCCTCGTCGGGTGTGACGACCTCTTGCCAGCTCGTGCTCGGGGTGCTCATGGCCCTCGCTCAGATGTTGGTGCTGTTGGGGATCAGGGACGGCCGCAGGTACTCGTAGGGCATCGGCCGGCGGCGGTTCCTGGCGACGATCTCGGCCTCGATGCTGTCCAGGCCTGCCTGGAAGCGCCGGTGCCCGGTGGCGACCGGCGTGCCCGTGAAGTCGTTCTCGTAGTTGCCCAGGACGGTGTGGTGGATGGAGCCGAGGAAGTGCATCACGCAGAACTGCTGCACGGCGACGTCCAGTGGCGGCAGGTTGTCGAGCCAGTCGGTCTCGGTGTGGCCCCTGCCGGTCGGCTCGGGGGTGTAGCCCGCCAGCGGGTTGGCGGGCAGGAACGCCATGTGGTCCTTCTGCGCGAAGTTCACGGCGGCGTGCTGGGGGCCCGCCGTCCAGATCACCATGGTCAGGATCTCCGCCAGGTCCTGCAAGTCGGCGATCTGGCCCGGCGTGGCGCCGAAATCCCGGACCTGACCGCCGGCGGGTGACGCGACCTCGGCCGCCCACGCCTGCAGCTCGTGGTCCGCGGCGACGTCGGCGTCGCCGCGGTAGCAGGCGCTGACGAAGTCGCCGACCCACTCGGAGATCGCCTGCCACACCAGCAGGCCGTCGTCGCGGTCCGGGAAGTGCGGCAGCTCGCGGCTGCCCGCCGTGCCCGTGGCCGCGAGCGTCGTGGGCAGGTAGTTGCCGCGGAACGACCGGTTCGCGCGGTGCTTGGCGAGCCACGGGTACGTGCTGGCCAGGTCGGACCCGATCAGGTACTCGACCGCCTTGCCGGGCTGGATCAGCAGCTCGACCGCGAGCTTGTTGATCGAGAAGGTGCCCTCGAAGTGCCGTTTGAGCAGCACGGCGACCGGGTGGTTGGCCGCGAGGTTGCGCACCGCGGCGAGCAGCACCGGTTCGCTCATCAGGTGCGTGAACCCCAGGTGGGTCAGCACCTCGTGGTAGGTGTTGTGCGCCGAGAGCACGCAGTTCTTGGCGAGCTTCCACGAGTAGCCGTCGGCCGGGGTGTAGATCTCGCGGCCCGCCGGGTCCTGGCCGCACTGGATCGCGAACGGCCGCAGCGGCCCACCCCGGCGCGGCCCGCAGAACGCGGCCATCGGCGCGTACATGAACTTCGGGGCCTGCGGGTGCTTGCCGTTGTCCAGCTCGGACATCGCCTCGTAGTCGGCCCAGTAGACCCTGCCCTCGGCGAGGGCGGTCGTGAGGTCGTCGCTCGCGAACTCGGGCACGGCGGTGAGGTGGGCGTTCGTGACCGGGAACTTGCCGGGGACCGCGGTCAGGCGGTGCAGCCGGGTCGGGTCGGGGCCGGCCACGAAGCACTCGGCGAAGTACTCGTCGGTCTCGAACCGGTCGACGATCGACGGCGGCTGCGCCAATGCGAAAACGTCCCGGAAGTCCTGCAGGCTCTTTTGTCTCAATTTCGCCCGCGGTGCCGCCGGGAACGGGCATGAAGTAGTCGACGAGCCCGGCCATGTCATCGGCCCGGATCATCGCCGCGAGCCTCATCGGCGCCAGCGGCTGCAGTTCGTTGACGAAATTCCAGCGACCCCTGCGCTTGAGCAGCCGCAGGTTCATCCTGAGCTTTCCTGGGCTTCGAGGGACTTGAGCTGCCAGCGCTTCGCCGGGCCGTCCGCCTCGGTCGTACCTGCGGCGACCGGGAAACCCATGTCCATGTCGTACCGGTACACCGACCGTACCGCGGCGACCTGTTCGACCCGTTCCGCACGGCTGTCGTGCTGCGAAATGAGATACTCCGCCACGAACCCTCCACCCCGTTTGAAAAACAACCCACGGCGAAATGCGGAAATGATGGCACGAGTTTTGCAATGCCGCTCGTGAGGGTCTGTTCAGGTGCGTGAACGGACAGCGGGCACGAAACTCGCTGGATCACGGGGCCGCGCCCGACCTACCGTGCCGCCATGAGCGATCACCCCGTCGAGGCTTTCGAACCCCCGTACTACGTGGCCGTCTTCTCCACGGTGCGGACTGCGGAACAGGGCGGCTACGGCGAGACCAACGCACGAATGGAAGAGCTCGTGGAGAACATCCCCGGCTATCTCGGGATGGACCACGCGCAGACGCCCGGCGGGCTGGGCATCACCGTCGGCTACTTCCGCGACGCCGAGGCGCTGACGCAATGGCGGACCAACGAGGAGCACCGGGCGGCGCAGAAGCGCGGGCGGGCCGAGTGGTACCAGAGCTACACGCTGCACATCGCGAAGGTGGAGCGCAGCCACGGGTTCACGCGCGCGGACTGACGCCCATAGGGTCAGGTCATGGCTGACCTGCTGACCATCGACGACGTCCGTGCCGCGGCCGAGGTGCTCGAGGGGCGGGTGCTGCGCACGCCGACGGTGCCCTCGCCGGGGCTCTCGGCGCTGCTGGGCGTGCCGACGACGGTGAAGCTGGAGTTGGTGCAGCGCACCGGTTCGTTCAAGATCCGCGGCGCCACCGCGAAGATCCTCTCGCTGTCGCGCGAGGCGCGGGCGGCGGGCGTGGTCGGGGTCAGCGGCGGCAACCACGGGATCTCGCTGGCCGACGCGGCGCGCGAACTGGGCGTGGCCGCCACGGTCGTGATGCCTTCCACGGCGCCCGCGCGGTCGGTGGAGCTCGCGCGGGCCTCTGGTGCGGACGTGCGGGTCACCGAGGGACTGGCGGCGGCGTTCCTGCTGCTCAACGACCTGGTGGCGGCGGGCGCGACGCTGGTACACCCGTACGACGACCCGATCGTGGCGGCGGCTCAGGGAACCGTGGGTCTGGAGTTCGCGCAGGACGCCCCGGATCTCACGGACGTGCTGGTCAGCATCGGCGGCGGAGGGTTCGTCGCCGGTGTCGCGACGGCGTTCCACGCGCTGGTGCCCGGCGTGCGCGTGTGGGGTGTCGAGGTCGAGGGCGCGGACGCGATGAGCCGGGCGCTGGCCGCGGGCGGGCCCGTGGAGATCACGCCGACGTCGATCGTCTCGACCCTCTCCGCTCCGCACGTGTCGCAGCTGACCTACGACCACGCCGTCGCGCTTCTCGAGGACGTGCTGGTGGTGTCCGACGCCGAGGCCGTGCAAGGCTCCATCACGCTCGCCGAGAGGCAGAAGGTGTGGGCCGAGCCCGCCGCCGGCTGTCTCGTCCCGGCGGCACGGACGGTGCTCGACCAGGTCGGGCCCGGCGCCCGGCTCGGAATCGTGGTGTGCGGCGGGAACGCCACGGTCGCCGACGTCGTCCGATGGGCTGACGCCTGAGCGCACTGGAGGAGCCATCAGCGGGTTGAGCGTGCGGTTGCTGGGCCCGCTCGAGGTCTGGCGGGACGGCCGCAGGGAGAGCCTCGGCGGTGTCAAGCAGCGGGCCCTGCTCGCGCACCTCGCGTTGCACGCGAACACCGGTGTCTCGCTCGACCAGCTCGTCGAGGCGCTGTGGCCCGTGTCGCGGCCGCGGTCGGTCGTGTCGAACGTCCGCACGTACGTCTGGCAGTTGCGGCAGCTTCTCGACGAGCAGCTGCGCACCCACGGAACCGGTTATGTGCTCGAGCTGTCGCCTTCTGAACTCGACACGTTGCTGTTCGACGAGCTGGTGGCCGACGCGCGCCGCCGGCCTGATGTCGCGCTGGAGTTGTTGCGGCAGGCGGAATCCCTCTGGCGTGGCCGGCCGCTGGAAGATCTGCCGGACCACGATGCCTGGACGCCTGCGCTCGCGCGGCTGAACGAGGCCCGCCTGTCGGCGACCGAGCACCGGCTCGCCCTGCAGGTGGCGCTGGGTGAGAGTGCCGCCGCGATCCCGGAGCTGCGGGCGTTGCTGGCGGAGCATCCGTACCGCGAGAGCGTGTGCGGTCAGCTCGTGGTCGCGTTGCAGCAGGACAACAGGCGCGCTGAGGCGTTGCAGGTGTACGCGGACATGCGCGAAAGGCTCGCCGGCGAGCTCGGCCTGGAGCCGGGTCCGGCGCTGCGGGAGGCGCAGCTCGCGGTGCTGCGGGACGAGCCCTCCGGCGCCCCGATCCGGCAGTTGCCGCCGTCGGTGTCCGACTTCTGCGGTCGTGCTTCGCAGGCCGAGGCGCTGGTCGAGGCGTTGCGGCGCCGGTCGGTGTCCGCGCCGGTGGCGGGTGTGACCGGGCCGCCCGGTGTCGGCAAGTCGACGCTCGCGATCCGGGTGGCGCACGAGGTCAGTGATCATTTCCCGGACGGGCAGC
The DNA here is from genome assembly GCF_040629405.1 of Lentzea sp. NPDC005914. Classification (NCBI taxonomy): domain Bacteria; kingdom Bacillati; phylum Actinomycetota; class Actinomycetes; order Pseudonocardiales; family Pseudonocardiaceae; genus Lentzea; species Lentzea sp. NPDC005914. The sequence continues at coordinate 127,115 of NZ_JBEXVQ010000015.1, forward strand.
TGTACGTCGACCTCGGCGGCACCGCCGAACACCCGCGCGAGGCGGGCGATGTGCTCACGGAACTGTTGCACGCCTTGGGAGTCACCGGCGCCGGGCTGCCTTCGCAGGTCACGGCCCGTGCCGCGCTCTACCGCTCCCGGCTGGCCGGGCGACGGGTGCTCGTGGTGTTCGACGACGCGGCCTCGGTGAGCCAGGTCGTGCCGCTGCTTCCAGGGGATTCGGGCTGCGCGGTCCTGGTGACCAGCCGGCGCCGGCTGTCCGAGCTGCCGGGCGCGTTGCAGGTGGAGCTGCCGCCGTTCGCACCGGAGGAGGCTGCCGCGCTGCTCGCGGGCATCGCGGGTGCGGACCGGGTCAGCGCCCAGCCCGGTGAGGCCGCGGCGATCGCCCTGGCGTGCGGGCATCTTCCGCTGGCGATCCGGGTGGCGGGCGCGCGGCTGGCCGGGCGCGGCGGGTGGTCGCTGCAGGTGCTGCGGGAACGGCTGGTCGACGAGTCGACGCGGTTGCGCGAGCTGAGCTCCGGTGAGCTGGCCGTGCGGGCGAGCTTCGACCTCAGCGTCCGGCAGCTGTCCGAGCCGCAGTTCCACGCGTTCGTGCGGCTGGCGTTGCTGGGGCCGCACGACTTCCCCGGCTGGGTGGTCGAGACGCTGCTCGACTCGCCGGGCAGCGAGCACGTCGTGGACGGGCTGGTCGACGCTCATCTGCTCGAGTCCTGCGGTTCCGACGCGATCAGTCAGCCCCGGTACCGCCTGCACGATCTGTTGCGATGCCACGCACTGGAGCTGGTCCGTTCGTCGCCTGAGCGGACGGGTGCGTTGGAGCGGACGTTGCGGGCGTGGCTGTGGCTCGCGGTCACGGCGGCGCGGCGATTACCGGTCACGTTCGGCACGACGATCGCGTCGGTGGACCCGGTCCGGGCACCGGAGTACCTGCTCGCCGAGCCTGTCGCGTGGTTCGAGGCGGAGCGGCGGACGTTGTGCGGGGCGGTCGACATCGCGGCGGCCGCGGGGCTCGACGAGGTGGCGTGGCAGCTCGCGGCGGCCTGTGTGCCGTTCTTCGACCTGCACAGTCACTACGAGGACTGGGCTCGCACGCACGCGCGGGCGTTGCAGAGTGTGCGGGCGGCCGGGAACAAGGCGGGCGAGGCGGCGTTGCTGCGCGGCGTGGCCCAGGTGCACATCTACCGCGACGAGTTCGCCGACGCCGAGCGCGGAATGCTTGCGGCACAAGAGCTCTACCGCTCGGTCGGTGATCAGCGCGGTGAGGGCACCGCGGTCGCGGGCATCGGCGTGGTGTACCGGCTGCGGGCGGAGTACGAGCCTTCGATGGCGTTCTACGTCGAGGCGTTGCGGCTGCTGGAGTCCGCGGGCGATCTGCACTCCGTCGCGCACATGCGGGCGTCGATCGGCGCGGTGCACGGCGCCCTCGGCTCGCCGGCACAGGCGCGGGAGTGGCTCACCGGTGCCCGGCAACTGGCCGCCGATCTCGGTGACGCGCACCGGGAGGCGCTCGTGCTGGTCCGGCTCTCCGCGCTGTACCGCAGCACGGGCGAGCACGCGGAGGAACTGGTCAGCGCGCGCCGGGCCGTGGCGATCCTGATGGACCTCACCGACGAGCGGTGCACGGCGTTCGCCCAGGTCGAGCTGGCCGAGGCGCTGATCTCGAACGGTCACCCGCAAGAAGCGCACGACCTGGTGCAGCAGGCGCTGGACACCTACCGCCGCACCGGAAACCGGGAAGGCGAACCCGCCGCGCTGCGCACGTTGGCGCGCGCGGCGGGGTCCCTGGATCAGTTGCTGTTGCCGGGCTTCCAGCCGAGGTAGTGGCTGAAGTGCGACGTCGAGCTCGCGTGGCCGATCTTGTTGTTGACGTCGGTCGACCAGAAGCCGCCCGCGCCGTCCGCGATGCCCACGTGGCCGTACTGGCTGATGTCCCAGAACACGAACGCGCCCTTGGGCGGCGTGCCGGTGGTGTGGCGGGCGCCGTCGGAGGACCGCCAGTGCTCGATCGCCGACGCGTGGTGCGTCGTGCGGTTCCACGCGAGGCGGACCGCGCGCTCGCAGTAGCCCTCGTAGGCGGTGCTGCCGTTGCGGTCGGACATCCACTTGACGGCGCCGGCGGCCGTCTGCTGGATGCTGATGTCGGACGCGGTGGCCGTGTCGCCGAGCTGCGCCTGCGCGAGCTCGGCGTTCGGGCTGAACGCTTCCCCCGTGGCCGCGCCGGCCGGCACGGCGGTGCCGATCAGAGCTGCGCCCAGCAGGCCGATGGCCGCGACCGTGACTTTGGTGAACCGCATGAGATCCCCTTTTCGCTGTCTGCACTGCTCCCACAGCGTCTGGGGGCCTCATCCACGGCAGATACACCGCTGATACACCGGCGTCGAGGTACGTCCGTTCGGCCCTATCGAACAGGTCCTGTGCCACGCGCGCACAGGGCCTTTCGCGTGTTGTCCTCGATGGACACTCCCGAGGAGGTGGACCATGTCCGGTCTGCTCGTCAAAAGCTTCGACAAGCCAGAGGAGACCCGTCCCTTCGAACAGGGCATGGGTCAGCTGGAACTGCTCAACCTCGACTCGGGCCCGGTCGGCCGTGCCACCTTCCAGCCGGGCTGGCGCTGGTCGGAACACGTCAAGCCGATCGCGCAGACCGACAGCTGCATGGTGGCGCACAAGGGTTACTGCGTCTCGGGCCGGATGCAGATCGTCATGGACGACGGTCAGCAGGAAGAGATCGGGCCCGGCGACTTCATGACGGCGGAACCAGGGCACGACGCCTGGGTGGTCGGCGACGAGCCCTGCGTGCTGGTCGACTGGCAGGGCGAGTCCGACTACGCCAAGCGGACGTGATCACAGCCCGTTCAGCAACAGCTGCAACGTGAACTCGAACCGCTCGTGGCCCTCGCCCGAGTTCAGCTCGTCCGCGTGCTCGATCGTGTGCGGGAACCTGCTCACCGGCAGCATTCGCAGCCGGGCCAGGATCTCGTCCCGGTCGACCACGCGGCTGTCCTCGTCGTGGTCCGGGTGGCGGCGCAGTGACGCCTCGACGGTGTAGGCGCTGACGTAGAGCAGTGCGGCGTCGATCGTCCACGCGGCCGGCCGCGGTGCCACGCCGCCCTTCAGCAGGATCGCGAGCAGGCCCTCGGTGATCCGGAGCGTGTCGAGGTTGGCCGGGGCGGCGGCGAGGGCCGCCTGCGCGATGCCCGGATACCGCAGGAACTCATCGCGCAGCTGACCGCAGACGTCGGCGAACTGCGCGCGCCACCGTCCGGCGTGCGGCGTGGGCAGCGAGACGTTGCGGCTCAGGGTGCCGATCAGCAGGTCGTCGAGTTCGGCCTTGTTGCGCACGTGCGCGTAGAGCGAGGCCGGACCGGTGCCGAGCGCGGAGGCCACGCCGCGCATGGTCAGCGCGGCGAACCCCTCGGTCTCGACCAGGCCCAGCGCCGTCGTCACGATGCGGTCGACCGTGATCGGTTCCTTGCGCACCGGGGGCGCGTCCAGTGCCTCGATCTGGGCCGCCCACTCTTCCCGCGACGAGCTCTTGCGCTTCATGTGACCACCCTACCAGTTGACACGAACACTGTTCGTCCGTAGAACAGTGTTCGTGTCCCACCTCCTCCAAACCTCGCCGCGGTCGCTGCGAGAAGCGTGGATCGCCCTTGCCGGGCTGTCCGCGGTGTTCCTGTTCGAGATGCTCGACAACTCGATCCTCACCGTCGCCCTGCCCACGATCGGGCGCGACCTCCATGCCTCGACGACCGCGCTGCAGTGGGTGTCGAACTCCTACGCCGTCGTGTTCGGCGGCCTGATGCTGGTGTTCGGCGCCGTGGCCGACCGGGTCGGGCGCCGCCGCGTGATGCTCGTCGGGCTCGTGCTCCTCGGCGTCGCGAGCCTGGCGACCGTGTTCGTGACGTCCGTGGGCGAGCTCATCGCCGTGCGGTCGCTGATGGGCGTCGCGGCGGCGATGACCACGCCCGGCTCGATCGCGCTGGCGTTCCGGTTGTTCCAGGACGACGACCTGCGCGTGCGGGCGATGACGTTCATCTCCACCGTGGGCCTGGTCGGCCTGGCGATCGGTCCGCCGCTCGGCGGTTTCGTGCTCACGGTGGCGCCCTGGCAGACGTTGCTGCTCATCAACGTGCCGATCGCGGTGCTCGCCTTCGCCGGCATCAGCCGGGGCATCCAGGCGGACACCGACCTGCACCGCGACCCCGCGGACCTGGTCGGGGGTGTGCTCGGCACCGCGACCATCGTGCTCGCGCTCGTCGTGCCGACGTTCTTCGTCGAGCAGGGCGCGGGATCGTGGATGCCTTGGGCCGCCGCCGCTTTCACCGTCGTGATGGCGATTCTTTACGTCGTACGCGCGCGCTCGGCGAGCCATCGGTTGCTCGATCTGAAGCTCGTCGCCCGGCCGTTGGTGGCCAGCGGTCTCGCGTACAAGGCGGCGACCGGCCTTGCCGCGGCCGGCCTCACCTACCTCGTGACGCTCCAACTGCAGCTCGACTGGCACTGGTCCCCCGCGCTCGCCGCGGTGGGCATGCTGCCGCAGGTCGTCGTGCTGATCGCCGGTGGCCCGTTCGTCAACCGCTTCGTGCGCTGGGCCGGCCTCGACCGGGCCGCGTGGCTCGGCGGTGCCTGCACCGTGGCCGGACTCGCCGTCTACGCGCTGCTGGGCCGTCTCGGGTACGTGCCGGTCGCGGTCGCTCTGGTGCTCGTGGCCATCGGCATCCGCGTGGTCGGTGCCGTCGCGGGCGTCAACGTGCTGAAGGGCCTGCCGGAGAACCGGACCTCGATCGGTGTCGCACTCGTGGACACCGCCTCCCAGGTCACCTCCGCCGCCGGTGTCGCCGTCAGCGGCACGGTTCTCGCGCTGATGTTCACCGGTGGCATCGCCCAACCCGGTTGGACTTCCCGGCAGACCGCCCAGTTCGAGAACGCGGTGACGGTCGGCAGCCTCGTGCTCACCTCCGTCGCGGCCGCGCTGGTCGGATGGGCCTACCTCCGCATGCGCAGGGCGTAGTCGCGCGCAAATCGTTCAGATCAGACATTTCACATTAAGTATGTAAAGTTTCCTATCATATTGACCAAAGGTCTGGACGTATGCGACTCTCACGGAAATCGCCGCCCTCCAACGAGATCCGGTCTCACCCAGTGAGGGACTCATGCGCAAAACCCTGCAAGCACTGGCTTTGGCTGCTGTGACAGCCACCAGTCTGATCACCACGCACACGGCGAACGCGGCCGCGACTCCTTACGTTCCGGGCACGCTGCGGCCGTCGGCGGACCAGGCCACGCAGGACGCGGCGCTGATGAAGTACTGGAACTTCTGGAAGGCCAACTTTCTGAGCACCAAATGCGGTTCCGGTACTTATGCCGTGCTTTCCAAGGACGCCGACCACGCCTATGTCGCCGAGGGCGAGGGCTACGGCATGACGATCGCCGCGATGATGAGCGGCAAGGACCCCCAGGCGCGGGCGATCTTCGACGGCATCCTCAAGTTCGTCAAAGCGCATCCGTCGGTCAACAACAAGGACCTGCACGCGGCCGAGCAGGACTCGAACTGCAAGAGCGTCAACGGAAGCGACTCCGCGACCGACGGCGACCTGGAGATCGCGTACGGGCTGCTGATCGCCGACAAGGTCTGGGGCAGCTCTGGCTCGGTCAACTACCTGAGCGAGGCCAAGCGGGTCATCAACGCCATCAAGAAGTCCGAGCTCAACGGCAGCACGAAGTTCCTGCTGCTCGGCGACTGGGGCAACGACGGCAAGTACAACACCAGCTCGCGCACCTCGGACTGGATGCCGGGCCACTTCCGGGCGTTCGCCAAGGCGACCGGCGACTCGACCTGGTCGAGCGTGCTGAGCACCTCGGAGAACGCGGTCACCAAGCTGCAGTCGCAGTACGCGAGCACGACCGGTCTGCTGCCCGACTTCGTGGTGAACACCAACAGCACCCCGAAGCCCGCGCCGGCGAACTTCCTGGAGGGCTCCTACGACGGCGCCTACAGCTGGAACGCGTGCCGCGACCCGTGGCGGCTCGGCGCGGACGCGATCACCGCCGAGGGCAGCGCGGCGAAGGCCCAGGTCCGCAAGATGAACTCCTGGATCCAGACCAAGACCGGTGGTGACCCGGCCAAGATCGGTTCGGGCTACAAGCTGAACGGCTCGGCGACCGAGTCGGGCCAGCACCCCTGCTTCACCGCGCCGTTCGCCGTGGCCGCGATGACCGACCCCGGCAGCCAGGTGTGGCTGGACAAGCTGTTCGCGCAGATCACCAAGTTCAGCCCGGACAAGAACGACTACTACGGCACGGGGATCACGCTGCAGGTGCTGATCATCCTGTCGGGCAACTTCGTCGCGCCCTGACGGTGTCCACATCGGATCGGTGAAGTCCACCGGGGAGAGTGTGACGGCGACAGCGTTGCCGCTGTAGGTGACACCGGTCAGTCCTCGCGTGCCTGCGGGGACTGACCGGCCGTACCTGCTGCGTCCGTCCGATGCATCTTCTCCGATCGTGGTTTGGCCCCAGTACGCCACGGGCATAGGACCGCTCATGATGGCGTCGTACTGGGAAACCGCGCGCACCGGCTTCCTGGCGTTCGTGGGCATCGGGCTGTTGGTGCTCATTCCCCTGGTGGCGTTGCACTACTGGCGTTTCGGGCGCGTGGAGCCGCGCCGGGCGTTCGTGCTGTACGGCCTGCTCCTGTACGGCCTGGTCGCGCTGGCGTTGATCTTCCTGCCGTTCCCCGACCGGTCGCAGGTGTGCCAGGGCGACCAGATGCTGTCGACGGTCCCCTTCCAGTGGGTGACCGACATGAACAACAACATGGCGGCGTACGGGCGTCACGGCATCGTGGCGATGGTTCGGTCGCAGGCATTCCTGCAGCAGCTGTTCAACGCCGCGTTGTTCGTTCCGCTGGGAGTGGTGCTGCGCAAGGCGTACGGCAAGGGACCGCTCGCCGTCGTCGCCATCGGCCTGGGGCTGTCGCTGGCGGTCGAGGTGGTCCAGTACACCGGCAACTTCGGCTACTACCCGTGCCCGTACCGGATCGCCGACGTGGACGACCTGATGTCGAACACCTTCGGCGCCTTGCTGGGGTGGATGGTGGCCCCTGCCGCGCTCGTCGTGCCCCGGCTTCCCTCGTCCGAGGACTCGACCGCGCCCTCTGGCACCGTGTCCGTGCCTCGCAGGCTGCTCGGACTGGTCGCCGAACTCGTGCTGGTGATCGTGATCGTGAAGCTGCTGCCCATCGATCCGCGCTGGGCCGTCGGCGTGCTCGTGCTGTTCAGGGTGGTGTTGCCGGCCGCGGCGAACGGGATGACGCCCGGCGGAGTGCTGCTGGACTACCGGGTTCGCGGTGAGGACGGTGCACGGGCCAACCCCGCTCAGCTCGCGTTGCGGGAACTGCTCGGCGTCACCGGCTTCGTGGCCTACGCGCTCATCGCGTCACCGCTGATCGGCATCAGCCTGGTCGACCTGGTGGTGGTGACGTTGTTCGTGGTGGGAACGTTCGTGGTCCCGGTGTTCCGCAAGGACCAGCGGGGCTGGCACGAGCACGCGTCCCGCACGCGCGACACCGCCGAGCCGCGGCACCGGCTCGGCGGGATGCGGTCTCACCCGGCTGAGCGCCAGGCGAAGTAGCCCAGGCCGATCGCGCCGGCCGCCATCGGGATGCTGGTCAGCAGGCCGGCCAGGCCGTTGCCGGGGATCACGAACGTCAGCACGATCGTGAGCAGGGTGAGGGGCACCCACTTCGGCACGGCGTGTGAGCGGAGCAGACCCACGCACTGCAGCGCGGTGCCGACCAGCACGAGAGCGGCGCCGGGGATCATCAGAGCGAACAGGTGGGCGTCGTTGTTCGCCGCCTGGATCACGGCCTCGCCGGCGGCGCGGCCGACACCGGGGTCGGTCGGGAAGAAGTAGGCCGTGGCCCAGCCCGCGACGCCCGCGGTCTGCAGTCCGGCGCCGAGCCACATGAGTGCGGCGCCCCAGGTCGCCCAGGTGCTGCCGCGGCGCCGGACGAGGACCATGGTCGCCAGTGCCTGCAGCGGCACGTTGATCACCGCCATGGCGGCCAGGCCGGTGAGCAGCGACCACCACAGGTCGCGGCCGGCCGCGATGTCGGCGTAGGAGTAGGTTTCGCCGCCGGCCGCCGGTTGCGGCCACAGCAGTCCGCCGATGACGGCGGCGACGGACGTGACGGCCAGGACGACCGCCAGGACGGCGACGCGTCCACGGGTCGCGGTCTCGGTCGTGGTCTCGGTGGTGATGTCGACGGACATGATCCCTGCCTTTCCTGCGCTGGTTCGTGGCTCAAGAGAACCGCTGGAACGGCAGCGTCCACATCGGTACCGGCTCGGGACCCCGGCTCCGTGCTGACACGGAGGCCGGGCCGCCGCACCGGCCTTACCCTGGGGCGATGAGGTCACTGGGACTGGGTCTTCCGGGCGTCGCCGTCGTCATGACGGCCGGCGGCGGCTGGCTCGTGTCCCGCCTGCAGAGCGGTCTGGTGCTGCCGTTCGCCGGTTTCGCGGCGCTCGGACTGGCCGTGGCGGCGCTCGGCGTGGTGATCGCGTTCCGGGTGCGGGCCAACCCCGTCGGCGCGCTGCTCGCGTGGGCCGGGGCGATCGTGGTCTTCCTGGCGGCGCGGGACGTGTACTACGAGAGCTGGCTCAACGAACCCGCCTCGGTGCCACTGGACTCCCGCGTGGTCGCGTTCTTCAACGAGAGCGGGTGGTGGCTGCTCGCCGCCATCGCGTTGCTGCTGCTGTACTTCCCGGACGGCACGCTGCCCGGCCGGCGGTGGCGGGTGCTCCCACCGCTGATCGTCGTGCTCGCCCTCGCCCAGCAGGGTTTCGGGATGGTGCCGCGGGAACCGTTCACCGAGCCGATGGAGGGGCTGGCACATCCGTGGGGGCCACCGTCCGATGTGGTCCACGTGCTCAGCTTCGTGGTCAACATCGGTTTGCTGCTGGCCTTCCTCGCGTCCGGTGTCTCGCTGGTGCTGCGGTTCCGGCGGTCCGCCGATGTCGTGCGGGCGCAGCTGAAGTGGCTGGCGTTCGCGGGTCTGGCAGCGACCGCCTACCCGGTCGTGTGCCTGGCCGAGATCGTGGTCACCGGCCGAAGTGGGGTCGTGGCAACGGTTTTCGGCGTGACGACGATCGTCGCGCTGTTCTGCTCGGTGGGTGTGGCGATGCTGCGTCACGACCTCTACGACGTGGACCGCGTGCTGGCCGACGCCATCAGCTACACGATCGTGCTGCTGGTCCTCATCGGAGCGTATGCGGTGTCCGCACTCGCGCTCGGGCTCGTGGTGGGCCAGGACTCCCCCGCCACCGCGGCCGGTGCCACCGCGGTCTGCGCCGTGCTGCTCGCGCCGGTCAGAAAGCGCCTGCAACGGGTGGTGGACCGGCGGCTGTTCCCGCGGACGAGGGCGGCTCTGCAGGCGATCGACGACCTGCAGCACCGCGTGCACACCCAGGCGGCGCAACCGGAAGAGCTCGAGGAGGCCCTGCGCACGGCGTTGAAGGACCCCACGCTCCGGGTGGGCCTGCTGATCCCGGCGTCGACCGGCTTCGTCGACGCGCGGGGCGTGCCGGTGGCCGACACGGGGCTCGTGCCGATCACCCTCGGCGGCACGCAGATCGGCGTTCTCGCCTCGGCGACCACCTCTCCGTCTGTCCTGCGGATCGTCGCTTCCGCAGCGGCCAGCCTCGTCGAGGTCTCGCGGTTGCGCGGCGAGCTGGCCGCAGCGTTGCGCGAGGTCGAGGCCAGCCGGGCCCGGCTCGTCCAGGCAGGAGACGCCGAACGGCGGCGGCTCGAGCGCGACCTGCACGACGGCGCCCAGCAGCGGCTGGTGTCGCTGGGCATGGCGATGCGGCTGGCCCAGCGTCAACTCTCCGCCGGCGGGGTCGACATGCACGCCCTGCTCGACCAGAGCGTCGCCGAGCTCGCCACCGCGATCGCGGAGCTCAGGCAGATCGCGCACGGCCTGCGGCCCGCCAGCCTCGACGACGGCCTGCACTCCGCTCTCGCCGCGCTGACGAACAAGCTCCCGGTGCCGGTGACGCTGGAGATCATGGCCGAACCGCTGGCCGACGACGTCACGATCACGGCGTACTTCGTCGCGGCCGAGGCGATCACCAACGCGGCCAAGCACGCCCGCGCCAGCGAGATCACGGTCAGCGTGACCCAGCAGGCCGACGAGGTGAACGTGGTGGTGAAGGACGACGGCTGCGGTGGTGCCGATCCACGCGCGGGATCGGGGCTGGCCGGACTGGCCGATCGCGTCGCGGCGCTGGGCGGCTCGTTGCGGTTGAACAGCCGGCCGGGGCTCGGCACGACGATCCAGGCGGTGCTGCCGTGCGCATCGTGATCGGCGAGGGCTCGGCGTTGTTCCGCGAAGGTCTCGCGAGCCTGCTCTCCCACGCGGGCCACGACGTCGTGGGTCGTGCCGCCGACGCCAAGACGCTGGTGAGCGTGGTGGCCGCCGCCGAACCCGACCTCGCGATCGTCGACGTGCGGATGCCTCCCGACCTCAGCGACGACGGCGCCCGTGCCGCCCGCAGGATCAGGGCCGCGCAGCCCGGCGTCGCGATTTTGCTGCTCTCCCAGCACATCGAGACGCGGCACTCCGTCGAGCTCGTCAGCCAGGGCGGGTTCGGGTACCTGCTCAAGGACCGCGTGCTCGACGTCGACGAGTTCCTGGAGTCGATCGCGCGCGTCGCCGCCGGTGGGTCCGCTCTCGATCCCGAGGTGGTGGGCAGGCTGCTGGGCCGGCCCGCCACGGGGGCGCTGACGCCGCGAGAACGCGAGGTGCTCGGTCTGATGGCCGAGGGCTGCACGAACGTCGCCATCGCGCGGAGGCTGTTCCTCACCGAGCGCACCGTCGAGACCCACGTCGGCAGCATCATGGCCAAGCTGGGTCTGGCCGCCAACGTCGAGGAGCACCGGCGGGTGCTCGCGGTGTTGACCTATTTGGCCGAATACAGCTGACAGTTCTACCGAGAGTGGCACAAAGGAGAAGTTGTTCTTGTCTCTATAGATACGGAATGTTTCCATCTCATATGGACATGGGGACCTTCACACCGATCGCGGCCTATCTGGTCGCCTGTCTCGGCTCAGCCCTCGGCCTCCTGTCCTCCGAACGGGCACGGAACGCGGCCAGAGCACCACGCAACTGGTGGTTGACGGTGGCCGCGGTGTCGATCGGCGGACTCGGTATCTGGGGCATGCACTTCACCGCGATGCTCGGCACGTGGATGGGCGCGACCGTCGCCTACGACATCCCGATCACGTTGCTGAGCATGGTCGTCGCCATCGTGGTCGTCGGCATCGGACTGTTCATCGTCCGGCACGCCAACACCGGCGAACGCGACGTCCGGCTCCTGCCGCTGGTGGCGGGCGGGCTCGTCACCGGGCTCGGCGTCGCCGCGATGCACTACACCGGCATGGCGGGGATCAAGATCGGCGCGACGATCACCTACGACACGCTCAAGGTCATCCTGTCCATCGCGATCGCCGTGGTCGCCGCGACCGCCGCGCTGTGGGCGACGACGAGCGTCCGCGGCCCGCTCGCCGTCGCCGGTGCCGCGCTCGTGATGGGGCTCGCGGTCACCGGCATGCACTACACCGGCATGAACGCCATGAACATCGTGGTCGACCGCAACTCCCCGGTCATCTCCGGCAACTCCCAGGAGCTGATCACGTCGTTGATCATCGGCGGTGCGGGCGTCAGCGTGCTGATCATCTTCCTGCTCGCTCTCACGACTTCCTCCGACGAACGCAACGAGGACGCGGAACTGCTCGACCGCGTCATGCGCAAGACCGGGCTTCAGTAGTCAGAGCAGGTCGGCCAGCAAGGCGGCGGCTTTCGCCGCGCCGTCGTTCTCGACCGGCCGGTAGTCGGTCTCCCGCCCGATCTCCTCGGCGATGGCGGCCGCCAGGACCTCCCGGTCGGCGACGTCCTCGTAGGTAATGCAGCGGCCCGCCCCGTACCGGGCGAGCCGGTGCCGGACGTGGAAGTTCTGCTCGAAGTGGTGGCGCAGCGGCACGAAGAGGAACGGGCGCCGGGCGGCCGTCAGCTCCATGCAGGTGGTCAGGCCGCCCTGCACCACCGCCAGGTCGCAGGCGCCGAGGTAGCGGTGCAGGTCCGGCAGGTAGCCGCGCACCTCCACGCCGGGATCGCGGGTCAGCGACGACGGGTCGATGCGGGGTCCGGTGACGACGAGAAATCTCAGGCCCGGCACCAGCTTTCGCGCGGACGGCACCGCGTCGAGCACTCTGCGGAGCAACGACTCCCCCACTGCCGAGCCGCCGACCGTGACCACGCACAGCCTCTCGTCCGGCCGGACGCCGATCCTCCTGCGCAACGCCTCGCGCTCGGCTTCGTCTGGCGGGTCGAATCCCGTTACGTAGCCGGAGAAGTCGAAGTTCTGCTCCGTCCACTCGCGAATGCCGGGCAGACCGTCGCCGAACGGCAGCGGCACCACGTCGTCCGGGTTGCCGACGAACACCGACCGGTCGCGCACCCGCCGCAGGCGCGCTCGTTGCTCGATCATCTCCAGGTTGTAGTCGGCGGTCAGGCGTTCCTCGCGCGCGCCGCCGTCGGGCATCGGCAGCCAGCCGACGAAGTCCGTCAGCCAGGCGAACGCGGACCGCTTGAGCCGCGGGTTCTCGTGCAGGAAGTGGTCGACCTCCCACGCCTCGTCCCCGATCACCAGGTCGTACTGGGCCGCGACCTCGTCGAACACCATGAAGTTGTGCACCAGCACCGCGTCCAGCCGCCGGAACGTCTCGAACACGTGCAGGTCGTGCTCGCCCGCGTCGTCCTCCACGTGGGCCGACTCGGTGGCGAGCCACGCCGACGCCGGGTGGATCCGCTCCCCCGCCCGGCCGAGCATCTCGGTGACCGGGTGCTGGGCGAGCCAGTCGATCTCCAGGTTCGGGCGGAGCTTGCGCAGCTCGGAGGCGATGGCCAGGTCGCGCCGGGCGTGGCCGAGACCGATCGGCGAGCTCAGGTACAACGCGCGCGGCGGCCTGCTGATCGCTCTGGACTGGCGAGTGCGCCGGGCGGCCGGGTGCACGCGGTCGACGAACTCCTTGACCAGCAGGTTGATCCGCACCGGATCGCGCGCGGGCAACCCGTGCCCGGAGCCGTCGACCAGCACCAGTGAACCGCCGGTCAGCTCGGCGAGGCGTTCACCGATCGCGTGCGGGCGGACCCGGTCGTCGGTTCCGTGGATCACCAGCACCGGGCAGCGCACCTCGCGGCAGGCGTCCTCGATGGACTCCGAGCCGAGCCGTCCGTCCGTGGTGTCGGCCATCGTGGCGGGCTCGATCTGGTGCGCCCACCGCACGCCGTCCTCGATCTGCTTGGTGGAGTGCGGTTCGGGGAACATCCTGGCGAAGAACCAGTCGACGAACTCGTCGTATCCGCCGTGGAGCCAGTGGTGGCGGTTGTACTGAGCCCCGCTCCCGATGGACTCCCAGGCCTGCTTCTCCTGGCCGAGCGTGCCGATGAGCGACGCGCTGGCCGGTGCGACGGCGACGATGCCGGTGACGCGGTCCGGGTGGCCGACCGCCACGAGCACCGACCAGGCGTCTCCACGGGACAACGACACCAGCACGGCCTGCGAGGTGCGCGTGGCGTCCATGACCGCGATCGCGTCTGCGGCATACTCCGAGTCCACATAGGACTCAGGGCCTGCCGGGCGGCTCGATTCGCCGGAGCCGCGGCCGTCGAACGTGACCACCCGGAAGTGCCGCGCGAGGTAGGGCACCTGCGCCTTCCAGAACAGCGACGGCACGATCGACCAGGTCGGCATGAGCAGAACCGTCGGCCTGCCGGGGTTGTCGTAGACCTTGAACGCGAGCCGCACCCCGGCCCGCTCGGCGAACCCGGTCTGGTCCGGCTCGCGGACCGGGCGCGGCTCGGCGGTCACGGCCGGACTTCGAGGACCTGGTTGAACGGCGTCGCGGCCACCCCGGCGAACCGGGTGAACCCGCCGGCGACCGCCACGTCCCGGATGCGCGCGGGCCCGGCCTGGGTGCCCAGCGCGAGACCGACGTCCTGCGACAGCGACGCGGGTGTGCACAGCAGGGTGGAGAAGCCGTAGTAGGTGCGGCCGACGGGGTTGAGGTTGTCCTCCACGTTGTCACCGGCCATCGGCTCGACGATCATCCACGTGCCGTCGGAGGCCACCGCGTCCCGCACGTGCCGTGCCGCTCCGACCGGGTCACCCATGTCGTGCAGGCAGTCGAACATGGTCACGAGGTCGTAGCCCGTGCCGCTGAAGTCCTTGGCGGACGCCACTTCGAACGTCACGCGGTCACCGACGCCGGCGGCCGCCGCGCGTTCCCGTGCGATCCGGATCGACTCGGGGTGGTAGTCGGACCCGGTGAAGGTCGAGTTCGGGAACGCCTGAGCCATCAGGATTGTCGATGCGCCGTGTCCACAGCCGACGTCGGCGGCCTTGGCACCGGCGCGCAGCTTGGCGGTGACGCCGTCCAGCGCGGGCAGCCAGCCCTCGATCAGGTTCGCCTCGTAGTTGGGCCGGAAGAACCGCTCGCAGCCGAGGTGGACGTCGGTGTTGTGCTCGTGCCAGCCGACCCCGGAACCGCTGCGGGCGGCGTCCAGCACACGCCCGGCGTCGTGCACCGTGCCCAGTGCGATCTGGAACATGCCGGGCAGGAACGCCGGGCTGTTCTCGACGGTCAGCGCCACGGCGTGCTCGATCGGCAGGGTGTACCGGCCGGTCGCGGGGTCGTAGGTCACGTAACCGCCGGCGGCCTGGGCGTTGAGCCATTCGCGCACGTACGGCTCGGCGGTGCCGCTGCGGTCGGCGAGCTCGGCGGGGCTGAACGGCTCACCGGACGCCATGACGCGGTAGTAGCCGAGCTTGTCGCCCATGACGACGAGGGCGGCGTTCAGGGTGGCGCCCACCTCGTCGACGGCCCGGAACACGAACTGCATGAGCTTGTCGGTGTCGACCTCGGGTCTTGTCGTGGTCATCAGCTCTTCCCTCCTGTGAGGGCTGGAACGTATGAGCGCCAACAGGACAGTCGCATCAGGTACCCCACCTAGTCGTCAGGCTCTGCTTACACTCCCCCGTGTGCTGATGGGACGCGAGTCCGAGCGTCGACAGATCGAGCGGCTCGTCGCGAGTGCGCGGATCGGGCGCGGTGGCGTCCTGGCGATCACGGGCGAGCCCGGTGTCGGCAAGACCGCGTTGCTGCGCCAGGCGGCCGAGAGCGCGACCGGCATGACCGTGCTGTGGGCGGCCGGGAGCGAGCCGGAGCGGGAGATTCCGTTCGGCGCGCTGCACCAGGTGTTGCGGCCCGCGCTGCACCGTCTCGACGAGATTCCCGCGCCTCAGGCACAGGCGCTGTCCGTCGCGCTCGCGTTGCGGCCGGGGACCGCGGGTGACCGGTTCGCGGTTGGTGCCGCGACGCTGAGCCTGCTCTGCCGGTTCGCCGAGCAACGGCCGGTGGCGGTGCTGCTCGACGACCTGCACCTGTTCGACGGGCCGTCCGCGGACGCGCTGGCGTTCGCGGCCCGCAGGTTCGCGGCGGATCCGATCGTGCTGCTGGCGACGACCCGCTCGCCCGAGCCCGGGCTGCCCGCGCTGGCGTTGTCCGGCATCGACCTCGCCGCCGCGGGTGAGCTGGTCTCCAGCCGGTCCCCGACGGTGTCGCCCGACCTGGTCGCGCGGCTGCACGCGGCCACCGCGGGGAACCCGCTCGCGCTCATCGAACTGGCCTCGCACCGGCTGGACCACGTGTCGCCGGAGACTCCGCTGCCGGTGTCCGCGACGCTGGCGGCGGAGTTCGCCGACCAGGCGCGGTCTCTGTCCGAACCGGGACGCGCGGCCCTGGCCGTCGCCTCGGTGGCGGGCAACGACCTGCGGGTGGTCGCGGGCGCGTGCCGGGTGCTGGGGGTGGCCGTCGACGCGCTGGCCGAGGCCGAGAACGCCCAGCTCGTCCAGATCACCGATGGCCGTGTCGAGTTCCGTCATCCGCTGATCCGCGCCGCTGTCTACAGCGACGCCACGCCCGAGCTCCGCCGCTCGATCCATCGCGCGGTGGCGGAGACGTTCGGCCCGCGTGATCCCGACCGACACGCCTGGCACCTGGCCGAGGCGACGCTGGGACCGGACGCCCGCGTCGCCGATCTTCTGGTTCGGGCGGCTGTGCGAGCGCATGAACGCAGTGCGCACGAAGTCGCCGCGGCCGCGTACGAACGGGCCGCGCGACTGAGCCCGGACGTCGACCGGCACGCCTCGCTGTGCGTGGCGGCGGCGGAGTCCGCGTGGCTGGCCGGGACCACGTCGCGTGCCGTCGCGTTGCTCGACGAGGCCGGCCGCGACGAGCAGACCGCTCTCGAACTGCGCGGTGCGATCGCGGCCCGCACCGGTTCGCTCACCGAGGCCCGCGACCTCAGCCGGGCCGCCGCCCGCCGCAGCGACAGCGCCGACGAGGGTGTCGTGCTGCTGGCCGACGCGGTGAACGCCTGCTTCTACCTGGGCGACACCGCGACCGGGGTCTCGCTGGCGCACGAGATCGAGGACATGCTCGAGCGGGTGACGACGCCGCGGGCGCGGGGCCTCGGCCAGATGGCGGCGGGCGCGGCGCGGATCCTGGCCAACCGCGGCGGTGCCGACCAGATCCGTGCCGCGGTGGAGCTGCTCGCCTCGTCCGGACTGCTGCACGCCGACCGCAACAGGCTGTCGTGGCTGATGATCGGCCCGTTGTTCCTGCGCGACGCGTCCTCGGGTGCGGACCTGCGGCGCATCGTCGGCGAGGTGCGCGCGGAAGCGGCCGTGGGGACGCTGCCGTCGTTGCTGTTCCACGTCGCACGGGACGAGGCCACGACCAACCAGTGGGTCCGCGCGGAGGCGACCTACGACGAGGCGACGCGACTGGCGCGGGAGACCGGGCAGGAGACCGACCTCGCGATGTGCCTGGCCGGCCTGGCGTGGCTGCGGGCCCGCCTGGGCGACGAGGCGCAGTGCCGCGCGCTGGTCGCCGAGGCGTTGCCGATCTGCCGCGCCCGCGACATCCACATCGGCCGGGTCTGGTCGCTGTTCGCGTTGGGAGAGCTGGAACTGGGGCTGGGCAACGCCTCGAAAGCGTTGACACACCTGGAGGAGCTCGCCGGGCTGCTCGGCGAGCTCCAGCTGACCGATCCCGACCTGTCGCCCGCGCCCGAGCTCACCGACGCGCTGGTCCGGCTGGGCAGGCACGAGGACGCCCGCGAGCAGGCCGAGCGCTACCGGTCCGAAGCGGCGGCGAAGGGCCAGCCGTGGGCGATGGGCCGGGCCGAGCGGGCACTCGGCATGCTCAACCCCGATCTCGACACGCATTTCGAGGCGTCCCTTCGTTTTCACGCCAGGACGCTCGACGACTTCGAGACCGCGCGAACCCGCCTCGCTTACGGTGCCCGCCTGCGCCGGGCCCGGCGCAGGGTCGACGCCCGGCCGCACCTGCACGCCGCGCTCGAGACGTTCGAGAACCTGCGTGCGGCCCGATGGACGGACCTGGCCGCGGTCGAGCTGGGAGCGACCGGCGAGACGATCCAGCGTCGCGCGCCGGGTGAGACCCTTACACCCCAGGAGTTGCAGGTGTCATTGCTGCTCGCGGAGGGCAAGACCACCCGAGAGGTCGCGGCGGCGTTGTTCCTGAGCCCGAAGACCATCGAGTACCACCTGCGCAAGGTCTACACGAAGCTCGGTATCAGCTCACGCGCCGAGCTGGCCGCTCGTCTGCCTTGAGCGGGCCTGGCGTGCGGGATCTACCGGTACTCCGGGTTGTCGAAGTCGTAGCGGCAGCCGGCGTCCCACCCGGCGCGCTGGTTGCCGTGCGCGGGGATGCCGCCCGCGTCCTTGAGCATCCGCGCCACGTGCAGCAGGTTCCACGTCATGAACGTGGTGTTGCGGTTGGTGAAGTCGTTCTCCGGGCCGCCCGATCCGGGGTCCAGATAGGACGGTCCGGGTCCCGCAGGGCCGATCCAGCCCGCGTCGGCCTGCGGCGGGATCGTGTAGCCGAGGTGCTGCAGGCTGTAGAGGATGTTCATGGCGCAGTGCTTGACGCCGTCCTCGTTGCCGGTGATCAGGCAGCCGCCGACGCGGCCGTAGTAGGCGTACTGGCCGGCGTCGTTGAGCAGGCTCGAACAGGCGTAAAGGCGTTCGATGACCTGCTTGGTCACCGAACTGTTGTCGCCCAGCCAGATCGGGCCCGCGATCACCAGGATGTCGGCGGCCATGACGCGCGCGTAGATCTCCGGCCAGGCGTCGTTCTCCCAGCCGTGCTCTCTCATGTCCGGCCACACGCCCGTGGCGATGTCGTGGTCGATCGCGCGGATCACCTCGACCTCGACACCCTGCTTGTCCATGATCGCCCGGCTGACGTCCACCAGGCCCTCGGTGTGGCTGCGGTCGGGTGACCGCTTGAGCGTGCAGTTGATGAAGACGGCTTTGAGGTCGCTGAAGTCCATGACGCGATGGTGACCGACGCAGGTGCGCCGCGCAGGGCCACTGGGCCTTACGAGAGTGCTACGGGTTCGCGGTGCGGGGTCCAGCGCAGGTGGACGTCGCGGTCCGGCGCGTCGGCGCGCAGCAGGGACAGCCGTGGACGGATGGCGTCGGTGCGCGCGGTCGGTGGTTTGCGGCTGCCGGCCTGGAACTGGACGGGCCACTCGGCGCCGCGGTACTCCTGTTCGGCCGCCGCGTGCAGGGTCCAGTGCGGGTCGTACAGGTGGGTGCGGCCGATCGCGCACAGGTCGGCGCGGCCCGCCAGCAGGATGGAGTTGACGTCGTCGTAGGAAGCGATGGCGCCGACCGCGATCACGGCGGCGCCGGTGACCTCGTGGCGGATCCGGTCGGCGAACGGGGTCTGGTACGAGCGACCGTACGCCGGGCGTTCATCGGCGGTCACCTGGCCGGTGGAGACGTCGATCGCGTTGGCGCCGTGGGCGACGAAGGCGCGGGCGATCTCGACGGCGTCGTGCTCGGTGTTGCCGTCGGGGGCCCAGTCGGTCGCGGAGATGCGCACGATCATCGGGCGCTCGGCGGGCCACGCCCCGCGGACGGCGTCGAACACCTCCAACGGGTAGCGCAGCCGGTTCTCCAGGGAGCCGCCGTAGATGTCGGTGCGCTGGTTGGCGATCGGCGAGAGGAACGACGACAGCAGGTAGCCGTGCGCGCAGTGCAGTTCGAGCAGGTCGAAGCCCGCTTCGGCACCACGGCGGGCGGCCGCGACGAACTCGGCGGTGATGCGGTCCATGTCGTCGCGGTCCACGGAGCGCGGGACGGGCGAGGCCGGACCGTACGGCAACGGGGACGGGCCGACGGTCTCCCAGTTGCCGTCGGGCAGCGGTTCGTCCATGCCCTCCCACATCAGGCGGGTCGAGCCCTTGCGGCCGGAGTGGCCCAGCTGCAGGCCGATGCGGGCGGTGCTCCGCTCGTGCACGAACGACACGATGCGTTCCCACGAGTCGCGCTGCTCGTCGCTCCACAGACCTGTGCAGCCCGGCGTGATGCGGCCCTCCGGCGAGATGCAGACCATCTCGGTCATCACCAGACCCGCGCCACCGAGGGCCTTGGATCCCAGGTGCACCAGGTGGAAGTCGCCCGGCACGCCGTCGACGGCCGAGTACATGTCCATCGGCGAGACGATCACCCGGTTCTTCAGCTCCAGCTGTCCCAGGCGGAACGGCTGGAACATCGCCGGGGCCGTCGACTGAAGTCCTTGGGAGGCGGCGAAAGCGGCGTCGACTCGGTCGGCGAACTCCGAGTCGCGGGTGCGGAGGTTGTCGTAGGTGATGCGGCGGGAGCGAGTTAGCAGGTTGAAGCAGAACCGCGTCGGCTCCTGCTCCGCGTACATGCCGATGTTCTCGAACCATTCCAGGGACGCCTGGGCGGCGCGTTGCGTCGACTCCACGACAGGGCGTCGCTCGGCCTCGTAGGCGGTCAGAGCGGCTTCGACGTCGCGGTGTTCGTGCAGGCAGGCGGCGAGGGCGAGCGAGTCCTCCATCGCGAGCTTGGTGCCGGAGCCGATCGAGAAGTGCGCGGTGTGGGCGGCGTCCCCGACGAGCACGAGGTTGCCGTGGTGCCACCGATCGTTGCGCACGGTGGTGAAGCTGAGCCACTTCGAGTTGTTGGCGAAAACCTGGTGCCCGGCCAGTTCCTCGGCGAACAGCTCACGAATCCGCTCGACGGCCCGCTCGTCGGACACACCCGGCGGGAACTGCTCGCCGGTGTCGAATCCCGCCCGGCGCCAGACGTCCTCGTGCATCTCGACGATGAACGTGGAACCGCTGTCGGAGTAGGGATAGCCGTGAACCTGCATGGTCCCCCACGGCGTGTCCTTGATGAAGAACTGGAACGCCTCGAAGACCAGGTCCGTGCCGAGCCACATGTACTTGTTGTGCCGCCGGTCCAGCGTCGGGCGGAAAACGTCCTCAAAGGACTGCCGGACCAGCGAGTTGACGCCGTCCGCCCCGACCACGAGGTCATGAGAGCGACGCAGGAGTTCGGCGTCCGGAGCGGGCGTCGAGTAGTGCACCACCACACCGAGATCGCGGCACCGCTGCTGGAGCAGGCCGAGCAGCTCCTTGCGGCTCATCGCGGCGAACCCCTGTCCGCCCACGGTGTGGCTCTCGCCGCGGTAGTGGATGTCGATGTCCGTCCACCGGGCGAACCGGCGCGCCATCGTGTCGGCGAACTCCGGGTCGGCGTTCTCGATGCCGCCGAGGGTCTCGTCGGAGAACACCACGCCGAAGCCGAACGTGACGTCCGGGGCGTCGCGCTCCCAAATGGTGACGTCGTGCGCGGGGTCGAGCTGCTTCATCAGCGCGGCGAAGTACAGGCCACCGGGCCCGCCACCCACAACTGCGATCTTCTTGGTCGCGATCTTCTTGGCCGCCATCTTCACGCGTTCACCTCGTCCTCGACGACCTTGCGGAGCGCGAACCGCTGCAGCTTCCCGCTCGCGTTGCGGGGCAACGAGGTGCGGAACCGCACGTCGCGCGGGTACTTGTAGGGGGCGATCGTCCGCTTGACGTGGTCCTGGATCTCCCTGGCCTTCGCAGCATCGCCTTCCACACCGTCGCGCAGCACCACGAACGCGCACACGACCGAGCCGCGTTCTTCGTCGGGTTTGGCGACGACGGCGGACTCCAGCACGTCGGGGTGGGAGTCGATGGCCTCTTCGACCTCCGGGCCGCCGATGTTGTAGCCGGAGGAGACGATCATGTGGTCGCTGCGGGCGTGGTAGTAGAAGTAGCCGGCCTCGTCGCGGTGGAAGATGTCGCCGGTGACGTTCCAGCCGTTCACCACGTAGTCCTTCTGCCGCGCGTCATCGAGGTAACGGCAGCCGACCGGGCCGATGACGCCGAGCCGTCCCGGTTCGTCAGGTCCGAGCTCCTCACCGTCGAGGCCGAGCACGGTGGCGCGGTAGCCCGGCACCGGTCTGCCGGTGGAGCCGGGCAGGATGTCGTCACCGGCGGCGGAGATGAAGATGTGCAACAACTCGGTGGCGCCGATGCCGTCGATCACCCGGAGCCCGAGCCGGTCCTGCAGCCGCTGCCAGGTTTGCAGGGGGATGTGCTCGCCGGCCGACACCGCGGTCCGCAGACCGGCGAGCTTGCCGTCGGCACCGTCGCGCAGGATCGCCTTGTACGCTGTGGGGGCCGTCGCGAGCACCGTGACTCCCTGCTGCTCCACGAGATCCGCGACCTGCGCGGGCGTGGCGGCCTCGGTCAGCAGAGCGCAGGCCCCTGCCCGCAACGGGAAGACGACGAGCATGCCCAGACCGAACGTGAAGGCGAACGGCGCCGTGCAGGCGACGAGGTCGTCCTCGTTCAGCCGCAGCACGTGACGGCCGAAGGTGTTGTCGATGGACAGGACGTCGCGGTGGAAGTGCACGGTGATCTTGGGGGTGCCGGTGCTGCCGGACGTCGGCGCCAGCAACGCCACGTCGTCGGCAGCGGTGTCCACGGCGGTGAACTCCCCCGACTTCGCCGCGGCACGTCTCGCCAGGTCGTCGTAGTCCACCACCTCGAGCGGCAGGGCTTGAGCGTCCTCGACGAACCTGTTGTCCACCAACGCGATCGACGGCCGGGTCCGCTCCACGATCGGCATGAGCTCGCGAGTGCGCAGTGCTGCCATGGTGGTCACCACGACACCACCGGCCTTGAGCACGCCGAACCAGGCGGCGACAGTCCACGGGTTGTTGGGCGAGCGCAGCAGGACCCGTTGCCCCGCAACGAGACCGAAGTCGTCGACCAGCACCTGCGCCACCTGGTTCGAGCGGGTCAGCAGCTCGCCGTACGACCAGACTTCGCCTGCCGGAGTGCGCAGCGCCGGGCGATCAGCGCCGAAGCGGGACACCGGCACGTCGATCAGCTCGGTGGCGGCGTTGAGGCGGCCGGGGTACGCCAGTTCGGGCGTCGTGAACTCGATCGTCGGCCACAGCCCCTCGGGAGGGAGGTGATCACGCGCGAAGGTGTCCGCGTGGGCGGAGAGGGGTGACGAAGGATCCGGCATCGTGAGTCCTTCCAGCGGCGGCGGGTCAAGCGGCGCGGATCATGCCCTCCTGGGCAACGGTGGCGAGGTGCCGGCGATCACGGGTGAAGAAACGGCCGGAACCCAGGCCACGGCCCGAGTCCGCGGCGACCGCCTCCTGCACGTACAGCAGCCAGTCGTCGACCGGCGCGGCCCGGTGGAACCACATGGCGTGGTCGAGGCTCGCGGTGACCAGTCCCGGCTCGGCCCACGGCAGGCCGAGGACCCGCAGGATCGGTTCCAGGATCGTGTAGTCGCACATGTACGCCAGCGCGGCGAGGTCGCGCTGGGCGTCGGTCAGCCCCTCGACCGGGCGCAGCGGGTCGAACGGCTTGATCCACACCGCCTGGTGCGGCACCTTCTCCCCCTCGACCGCGAGGTAGACGGGCCCCG
This sequence comes from Lentzea sp. NPDC005914, assembly GCF_040629405.1. Classification (NCBI taxonomy): domain Bacteria; kingdom Bacillati; phylum Actinomycetota; class Actinomycetes; order Pseudonocardiales; family Pseudonocardiaceae; genus Lentzea; species Lentzea sp. NPDC005914. The sequence goes on from NZ_JBEXVQ010000015.1 coordinate 150,063, forward strand.
GCACGTGCCGCATGTCGAAGCTGCGGCCACCGGACCAGTAGGCCTTCGACTCCTCGGTCATCGTGCCGCCGGCGCGTTCGGCGAGGTACTCCGCCGAACTGGGCAGCTCCTCCGGGCCGGGCAGGCCATCGACCTCGGCCTGGAAACTCCCACCAGGTTCACCCGCGGCGAAGTTCGCCAGGCACACGTAAAGCGGCTTGCCGTTCTGGTAGCCGCGGACCTGCCGGGTGCTGTAGCCCCGGCCGTCACGCAACAGTTCCACCTCGTACCGCACCGCGGCACCGATGTCGGCGGGTCGCAGGAAGTAACTGTGCATCGAGTGCAGTGTCTTGCCGTCGGTCACCGACCGCATGGCAGCGGCGGCCGCGGCGGCGGCGAGGTCTCCCCCGTACGCCTTGGGCCACGGGCAGGGCTGCGTGACGGCCGTGAACGCCAGGTCGAAGTGCTCCGGATCGGCCTTCTCCAGCGTGATCGCGGCCGTGAAGATCGCCGACGTCACCGCGTCAGCCAGTCGCGCAGGTCCTCGTCCGGGACGTCCTGCAGGTTCACCACGATGTTCTCCGGCGTCCGAGTCGTCATCCACGTCAGCGGGTTGTTGCGATCGAGGTTGCACTCGATGTGCGGCATGAACGGCGGCACGAACACCCAGTCGCCCTCCTCCATGTCGACGTAGTCCTCGAACTTCTCGCCGAAGTAGATCCGCGCCCGGCCGGACAGCACGTACCCGCCGGTCTCGGCCTCACCGTGGTGGTGGGTGACCGAGCGGTAGCCGGGCTCGTTCGTGACCTTGCCGAACCACAGCTTCGTCGCCGGGGTGTGCTGCGCGCTCACGCCGGAGATCCGGATGGCGCCACCGGAGTTCGCGGTGTCCGGGTTCTCGCTGCCGCCCCGCGTCACCACCGGGGCGACCAGGCCGCTGGGCAGCCGGTACATCGAGTTGTCGCCTTCGAGCTGGTACTTGCTCAAGTCGGGCTCCATATCTCGTATTCTTCACGACCGTCAGATAGTGTCAATACTCATGAGCCCTGTCGCAGTGAACCCGGCCAGCCTGCCCACTCCGAGCGGCTACTCGCACGGCACGCTCGCGGGCACCACGCTCCACCTGGGCGGGCAGACCGCCCTGGACGCGGACATGAAGATCGTTCCCGGCGGCATCGTCGAGCAGTTCCGCCAGGCGTTCGGCAACGTGCTGACGACGTTGCGGGAGGTGGGCGGGCGGCCGGAGGACCTGGTCAGCATCACGATCTACCTCACCGACATCCCGGACTACCAGGCGCACGGCAAGGAGATCGGCAAGGTGTGGCGCGAGCTCGCCGGGCCCGTCTACCCGGCCATGGCGGGCATCGGCTGCACCGCGCTCTGGCAGCCGGAGGCCCTGATCGAGATCCTCGGCGTGGCCGTGATCCCCGAGGACCGCCTGGTCACCCCGATTCAGAAGTAGCGTTTTCATGATCAGCGAAACGGGAGCACGATAGTGAAACTCGCTTCTCTGACCGTGGACGGAGTCCGCCGCGCCGGGGTCGTGGACGGGCAGTCGATCGCCCTGCTGTCCACGACGGTCGACGACATCGTCCGGGGCGGCTCGACGGGTGTCCGCGGCGAGGTTCTGCCGTTGTCCGAGGTGCGGCTGGAGTCGCCGTTGCACCGCTTCAACCGCGACATCCTGTGCACCGGCTGGAACTACCTCGACCACTTCCTCGAGTCGACGGGCAAGCGCGAGGGGCAGGGCCCCGCCGAGATGCCGCTTCGCCCGACCTTCTTCACCAAGGGCCCGGACACCGTCGTCGGCCCGTCCGACGACATCGCCTACGACCCGGAGATCTCCTCGAAGTGGGACTACGAAGCCGAGATCGCGATGGTCATCGGACGGGACGGCCGGTCCATCCCCGAGGAGAAGGCGCTGGACCACGTCTTCGGGTTCCTCGTGGCCAACGACGTCTCGCAGCGCGATCTCCAACGCGCGCACGGCGGGCAGTGGCTCAAGGGCAAGAGCCTCGACGCGACGATGCCGCTCGGCCCGTGGATCACGACACCCGACGAGCTCGACGTCACCGATCTGCAGGTGCAGTGCGAGGTCAACGGCGTGCTGCTGCAGAACGCTTCGAGCGCGCAGATGGCGTTCTCGTTCGCCCGGATCATCGCGGAACTGAGCCACGGCATGACGTTGCGCGCCGGGGACGTGATCCTCACCGGCACGCCGAGCGGCATCGGCAGTGCCCGTGACCCGCAGATCTTCCTGCGCGACGGCGACGTGGTGGTGACTCGCGTGAGCGGGCTCGGGGAGCTGCGCAACACTGTCACCCTCACGGATCTGAGTTGAGGAGAGGGCACTGAACGTCGCGCTGACCACGGAGCCCGCTGTCGCCGGACGAGACCGGCTCGGCCCGCTGATCGTCACCCTCTTCGGCCTTTACGCGCGGGGCGAGGACAACTGGCTGTCGGTCGCGTCCGTCGTGCAGCTCATGGCGGACCTCGGCGTGGAGGGCCAGGCCGTGCGGTCCTCGATCTCCCGTCTGAAGCGCCGTGGTGTGGTGATCAGCGACCGGCGTGACGGCGCCGCCGGGTACGCGTTGGCCGAACCGACCCTGGAGATGCTCGCGGAGGGTGACGCGCGGATCTTCGAACGCCGGCGCGCGACCATCGAGGACGGCTGGCTCGTGGTCGTGTTCTCCGTGCCGGAGTCCGAACGCGAGAAGCGCCACGCGTTGCGCACCAGTCTGACCCAGCTCGGCTTCGGCACCACCGCGCCCGGCGTGTGGGTCGCGCCGGGCAACCTGGCCGTGGAGACCCGGCGGACCCTGGAACGCCGCGGGCTGGCCGAGTACGTCGACATCTTCACCGGCCGGCACTTCGCGTTCGGCGACCTGCGCTCGAAGGTGCGGTCGTGGTGGGACCTCGACGAGCTGGCCGACCTCTACGCGGACTTCCTGCGCCGCCACCGGCCCGAGCTCGACATCACCATCGTCACGCCGGAGCAGGCGTTCGGGATGTACGTGCCGATGCTGACCCAGTGGCGGCGCCTGCCCTACAGCGACCCCGGTCTCCCCCTGTCCCTGCTCCCGCCGGGGTGGAACGGCGTGACCGCGGAGGCGTTGTTCGAGCAGCTCAACACCACTCTGAGCGCGCCGGCCCGCGAGCACGCGCTGGCCGTGATCCACGGCGGCGGCCGCTGATCACGCTGCGCAACAGCGGCCACGACTACTCCGATAGCAGTATCAGCAGCGACGCTGACGCGCCGATTTCCTTCCCCCGAAAGGCGGGCGGCCATGCGCGCAGTCCGTTTCCACCAGTACGGAGATCCTCAGGTCCTCACCGTCGAGGACGCACCCGAACCGCACGCGGGGCCCGGTGAGATCCGGATCAGGGTCCGGGCCGCGAGCGTGAATCCGGTCGACTGGAAGATCCGCGCCGGCTACATGGCCGAGTACATGCCGGTCACGTTCCCCGCGATCACCGGCAGCGACGCGACCGGGGTCGTCGACGAGGTCGGTGACGGCGTCGACGACGTGCGGACCGGCGACGAGGTCTTCGGTCTGGGGCAGGGCACCACCGCCGAGTACGCGGTCCTCACCGCCTGGGCGCCGGTGCCGAGCTCGTGGACCGTGGAACAGGCCGCCGCGGCAGGTCTGGTGTCCGCCACGACCCTGGCCGGCTTCGACGTCCTCGGGGATCTCTCCGGCAAGACCCTGCTCGTCGAGGGCGCCGCCGGCGGCGTGGGTTCCACCGCCGTGCAGATCGCCGTCGCCCGCGGCGCCACGGTGATCGGCACCGCGAGCGAGGCCGGCCACGACTTCCTGCGCGAGCTCGGCGCCACCCCCGTCACCTACGGGGAGGGCCTGACCGAACGGGTCACCGCGGTCGCTCCTAACGGGGTCGACGCCGCGCTGGACACCGCGGGCTCCGGCTCGCTGGCCGAGCTCGTCGCGCTGGTCGGTGACGCCTCGCGGGTCGCGACGATCGCCGACTTCGGCGCCGCGGCCCTCGGCGTGCCGCTCGTCGCGGGCAACGCGGACGCCGCCGCGCACCTCGCGGAGGCGTCGCGACTCGGGGAGTCGGGGGCCTACACCCCGCACGTGCAGGCCGCCTATCCGCTGGAGGAGGCCGCCGACGCGCAGGTGCACGTGCAGGGCGGCCACACCCGAGGCAAGGTCGTCATCACCCTCTGACTACTCGGCCATGCCGGCGACGATCGACGCGGAGGCCGCGCGCCGCGCCGGTAGCACCGCCGCGAGCACACCGGCGATCGCGACCGCGACGAACAACGCCGCCAACTGTCCGAACGGGACGGACACCACCATGGCCAGGTCGTCGTCCTGGGACACCGCGACGACGAGCAACACTGCCGCCGCTCCCCCGACCACGGCGCCCAGCACGGCACCGGTCAGCGCGATCAGGCTCGACTCGACGACCAGCATCGTGCGCAGTTGCGCGCGCGTGAAACCCAAGGCGCGCAACAGGGCCGACTCCCAGGTCCGTTCGATCACCGACAGGGTCATCGTGTTGGCGATGCCGAACAGCGCGGTGAGCACCGCCAGTCCGATCATGGCCCAGACGAACGCCAGCAGCTGGTCGATCTGCGCGGTGAACTCGGCCCGGACGTCGGCGAAGCTCACGATCTTCGCGGTCGGCACGCTCCGCACGGCGGCGTCGAGCGCTGCCCTGTCCGCTGCCTTGACCGCGATCGTGTCGACGCCGTCGCCCGGCCAGAGCGCCCGGTCGGTGTAGGCGTCGGCGCCACCCGCCGGTTTGATCACCGCGGTCACGCGCAACGTCTTGGAGACGGTCTCGACGGTCGCGGCCAGCTCGGTGCCGACGTCGGCGTTCACCCGGCGTGCCATGTCCTCGGTCAGGACGATTCCGTTGCCCTGCACCGCGAGTGAGCCTCGAACCACCTCCGGGCGGATCACCGTGCCGAGCGAACTGGGCGTCACGGCGGCCGTGTCGACCGTGCGGTTGCCCAGCTTCAGCAGCAGCCTCGTCTCGCCTCCCGCGTGCGTGACGCCGGGCGCGGCGGCGATCTGGTCGAGCAGTGAGGTCGGCAGTTGGCGGTCGCTGATCGCGCTGCGCACCTCGTAGTCCGCCGGGAACTGCCGTTCGAGCTGACTGTCCCTGGTCTCCTTCACGCTGGTCGCGATCACCGTCAGCATGGTCACGACCGACACGCCGACCAGCAGTGCGGCCATCGTGGCCGCGGTCCGCCGGGGGTTGCGGGTGGCGTTGCCGACCGCGAGCCTCGCCGGGACACCGGCCAGCGGACGGCCGAGCACCCTGATCACCGGGCCCACCAGCAGCGGACCGGCCGTCACGATGGCCGCGAGCAGCACCATGCCCGCGCCGATCGCGAGTGTCATGGCGAACTTCGGGCCGGACGACTGGGTGAGCGCCAGTCCGGTGAGCAGCGCGGCGATCGAGGCCAGCACGATCGCGACGACCGTTCGCGCCCTGCCGGTGCGGGCGACCTCCTCGCGGCTGTCGACCTGCGTGCGCAGCACCTCCATCGGGGAGACGCGGGTGGCACGGCGGGCGGGCAGGAGCGCGGCCACCAGCGTGACGCCGAGTCCGACGGCGACCGCGGCGGCCACGGCTGGGGCGCCGACCGGGAGCCTGATCGGCGACTCGCTCAGGACGGACTGGAGCGCCGCCGCCAGTCCGACACCGGCGGCGAGACCGAGGATCGAGGCGAACACCCCGACCACGGCCGACTCGAGCAGCACGGAACGGAAGATCTGCTTGCGTTCGGCGCCGATGCTGCGCAGCAGACCGAGCTCACGGGTGCGCTGGGCGATGAGGATCGTGAAGGTGTTCATCACGACCATCGACGCCACGATCAGCGCGACCACCGCGAACAGCGTCATCGCCAGCGCGATGTCCTCCGTGCCCCCGTACCGGGCGAGCAGGACCTCCGCGTACGCCGTGCCGGTGGAGACGGTGAACTCCTCGCCCAGCGCCGCCTGCAGGCGATCGGCGAGCGTTGCCTGATCGACTCCGGACGAGCGCACGACGACCTGGGCGTCGTAGGCCGGTTTCGCCGGGTCGGTGAACGCGGTGATGTCGGGCAGCAGCACCTGCGCGCTACCGGGCCGTTCGACGGTGCCGCTGTCGTAGACACCGCTCACCGCGAACGTCGCCGGCTTCGAGTCACGGCCGAGCAGCACGACCTGCGATCCCACGGTGAGGCCGCGGTCGCGAGCGGTCTGGGCGCTGACGGCGATCTGCCCGGCCGATGGCAGCGCGCCTTGGTCGATCTCCTGCGGGCGCAGCTCCGGATCGGCCGCCAGGGACACGAGATCGGCCTCGTCCGCGCGTCCCTGTGCGCTGACGATCGGCACCGGAACAGTGCGCCGCAGCTCGGCGGCCGCGACGCCGTCGGTTCCCTTGATCGCGGCGAGGTCCAGTGGCGCGTTCTCCCTCGGCTCGACCACGGCGTCGACGCCGCGTGCCGAGCGGGCGAACTCGTCGCGCATCGTCGCCTGGAGGGCGTCGGCCAGCACCATCGTGCCGGACACGAACGCCACGCCGACCACGATGGCGACCGACGACAGCAGCAGGCGCGCGAACCGCGCCCGGATCCCGGCCAGGGTCGTCCGCAGCATCACGCCCCCAGCCTTGCGAGCACGCCCAGCACGGACTCCGGCGTCGGCTGGTGGATCTCGCCCGCCACCCGGCCGTCGGCCAGCAGCACCACCCGGCCGGCGTAGGAAGCGGCGACCGGGTCGTGCGTCACCATCACGACCGTCTGCTCGAGGTCGTGCACCGAGGTGCGCAGGAACTCCAGCACGTCCGCGCCGGTGCGCGAGTCGAGGTTGCCGCTCGGTTCGTCGGCGAACACCACGTCCGGTTTGCCGACGAGGGCCCGTGCGCACGCGACGCGTTGCTGCTGGCCGCCGGAGAGCTCGCCCGGCTTGTGCCGCAACCGGTCCCGCAGGCCGAGCATGTCCACGATCGTCGCGAACCAGGCCCTGTCGACCTTCCTGCCGGCCAGCCGCAGCGCCAGGAGGATGTTCTCCTCGGCGGTGAGCGTGGGCAGCAGGTTGAACGACTGGAACACGAACCCGACCCGATCGCGCCGGAGCCGGGTCAGCCGCGTGTCGTCCAGCGACGTCAGCTCGGCCTGTCCGATGTGGACGGTTCCGGCGTCGGCCTTGTCCAGCCCGGCCAGGCAGTGCAGCAGCGTCGACTTGCCGGACCCGGACGGGCCCATGATCGCGGTGAACTGCGCTGCCCTGAAGCGCACACTCACCCCGTCGAGCGCCCGCACGGCGGCCGGGCCGTTGCCGTAGATCTTCACCAGTTCGTGGGACGAGACCGCTCCGCGAACCTCCACTGGGGACACTGTCATCGCAACTCCGCGTCGTCGGGATTTGTGCGGCCAGACGGCAGCGGTGCGACGACCGGTTCTCCTGTCGCGGATTTGTGACCCACGACACACTGGTTCGAGAACCTGGTGGCGGTTTCCGACGTCTTGCGGAGTGTGAGAGCAATCCGGGGTGAGCTGGACGAGGAGCACCTCGTGCGCCGTGTCGCACGAGGTGACCGCGCCGCGTTCGAGGAGCTCTACCGGCGCACGTCGCCGTGGCTGACGACGCGGCTGCGCAGACGCTGCTCCGACGAGCAGATCGTCGCTGAGGTGCTGCAGGAGACCTACCTCGCGGTGTGGCGCGCGGCGGACGCGTTCGCCGGAGCCGGGGCGGGCGGCAGCGCGGTCGGCTGGTTGTGGACCATCGCGGCCCGCCGGCTGATCGACGCGTTCCGCCGGCGCGCGCACCACGCCCAGCCCCCGGCCGCCGCCCTGGAACCCGACCGCCGCGCCGCCGAGGACGAGGCGCTCGACGGCGTGGTCGGCGACGAGGTCGGGGACGCGCTGCGGAGACTGGCCCCGGAACTGCGGCAGGTGCTGCAGGCGATGGTGCTCGACGGGCTGTCGGTCCGGGAGACCTCGGTGCTGCTCGGGGTGCCGGAAGGCACCGTCAAGACCCGCGCTCGGCGGGCACGGATCGCGATGCGGGAGGCCCTGTCATGACCGCCGACCACCCCGGCTCGGACCTGCTGAGCCGCTACGAGCGTGGCGCGGACATCGCCGCCGACGAGCTGTGGGCCGTCGAGTCGCACCTGGAGACCTGCGCCCCGTGCCGCGCCCGCCTCACCCCCGACCCGCTGGCCGACGCTGTGTGGACCGGCCTCGCGCCGCTGCTCGACCGCACCCCGCAGATGCCACGCGCCCGGCGACGCCGTCTGACCTGGGTCTCCCCCATGGCCGGGCCGTGGCTGGCGATGATCCTGCTCGTCACGTTCGTCGCCCTGCTGCTCGACCGGATCAGCTCGGCGACCCCCGACGGCATCTCGCTGGTGCTGCTGATCGCGCCCGTGCTGCCGGTGCTCGGCGTGGCGGCGTCGTGGGGACGGGCGCTCGACCCGGCCTACGAGCTCACCGCCGCGACTCCCCGCGCCGGCCTGCCGCTGGTGTTGCGCCGGACCGCCTCCGTGCTGGTCGTGGTGATGCCGGGCCTGGTCGTGGCTGGCTGGGTGACAGGGGCCTCGCTCGCCGCGTGGCTGCTCCCCTGCCTCACGTTCACCGCGGGCACGCTCGCACTCGGCGGACTGATCGGCGTCACCCGCGCCGCGATCACGCTCATCGCGCTGTGGACCGTCGCGATCGTCGCGCCGACCATCGCCCTCGCCCGCACGTCCGTCGTGTTCCACCCCGCGGCCATGCCCTTCTGGGCCGCGCTGCTCGCACTCGGCCTGCTCGTGATCGCCCTGCGCAGGACCGCATTCACGCGTCTGGAGGCCAGCCGATGACCGCGCCCACCACGTTCGCCTGGGAGATCGAGGCCCGCGACCTGCGCCTGCGCGTGGGCCGCCGCCGCATGGCCGTCGACGGCGTCACCCTCACCATGACGCGCGGGGTCCACGGCCTGCTCGGCCCCAACGGCGCCGGCAAGACGACGCTGATCCGCGCGCTCGCCACCGTGCTGCGCCCCACCTCCGGCACGCTCTCGCTGCTGGGCGGCATGGACACCCGGTTGTTGCGCCGCCGCATCGGCTACCTGCCGCAGGAGTTCGGCTACTACCGCCGGTTCACCGTCCGCGAGTTCGTCGCGTACATGGCGTGGCTCAAGGAGATGCCCGCGGACGAGATCCCCGCCGCCGTGCAGCGCGCCGTCGAACGCGTCGGGCTCGCCGACCGCGCCGACGACCGGCTCAAGACGTTGTCCGGCGGCATGGTGCGGCGGGTCGGCATCGCCCAGGCGATCGTCAACGACCCGGAGATCCTGCTGCTCGACGAACCCACGGCGGGCCTCGACCCGGCTCAGCGGCTGCGGTTCCGCTCCCTGCTGGCCGAACTCGGCACCGACACCTGCGTGGTGGTCTCCACGCACCTCGTGGAGGACGTGGCGGCCGCCTGCACCGACGTGGTCCTGCTCGCCGACGGCAAGCTCGTGTTCCAAGGGACACCGGCGGGGCTGGCGGCGGCGGGCACCCCGCAGGACGCGGGTGACAGCCCGATCGAACGCGGATACAGCGCGCTGCTCGCCACGCCACGCGAAAGGGGCACGTGGTGAGGGCACTGCGCGTCGAACTCCGCCGCTCACTCGCCCCGTGGGCCGGACTCCTCGTCGTCGCCACCGCGGTCGCGCTGCTGTACTCCCTCAGCGCCCCGTGGTGGAAAGGCCCCGAAGCGTCGGACGCCCAGTGGCACTCGGCCGCCCAGTGGGTCCGCTTCCTGCTCGTCTTCCTCTGGCCGCTGGTGGTCGGGGCGGGCGCCGTCGCCGGACTGCGCGACCACCGCGCCGGCACCGGTGACCTCTTCGCCACCGCCGCCCGCCCGGCCTGGCAGCGTGGAGCGGCGACCGCGGGCGCACTCGCGATCTACCTCGTCCTCGGGTACCTGGTGGTGTTCGCGATCGGTGCCGTCCAGGTGGTCTGGCACGGCGGCTACCCGCACCTCGCCTGGCTGCCGATCACCGCGGTGGGCGCGCTCGCCGTCGTCGCGGGCGGCTGGCTGGGCATGGGCGTCGCCCGCGTGTTCCCGTCCGCGCTCACGCCACCGTTGCTCGCGGTCACCTCGCTGGTCGCCCTGGTGTTCCTCACCATCTCGCAGGACCGCTGGCAGACGCTGCCCAACGAGGTCACGCTGCTGTCCCCCGCGCTCGGGGCGGTGCGCAACGTCTACGAGACCGTCTCCCTCGCCGCGAGCGCGGGACAGGCGATCTGGCTGACCGGGCTGGCGCTGTCCGGGTTCGGTCTGCTCGTCGCCACGTCCGTGCGGCTGCGAGCACTGGCGCTCGTTCCCGCGCTGATGGGGGCCGCGATCGCGCTGCCGGTGCTGCCCGCCAGGACGCTCGTGCTCGACGAGGCCGCGTCCACGCTGGTGTGCCGGGAGAACGTGTGCCTGAGCCGGATGCGGGAGTCCACTCTGGACTCGTTCGCACCGGTCGCCGCGGAGGCCCTGAGGTTGCTGGCGAAGCTGCCGAACCCGCCCACGAAGGTGCAGGAGGTGCCATTGCCCCGCGTGTACGAGGGCGGTGTTCCGCGCACCGCGGACGTGGTGCCGGTGCATTTCAACGGGGACGCGTTCAAGCGTGCCCAGCAGGGCGACTGGCTCGCCGAACTGGTGGCGGGCGCGGGCACACCGACGTGTTTCGGCGAACTCGACGACGGGCAGAAGACGATCCGCGAGGCCGCCGCCAGGACCGCCGTCGCCGCCTGGTTCACCGGTGACCTCAAGCCGTTGAAGTACTTCCGCTACATCCGCGAAGGCGCCGCCGAACCGGCGCAACGTGCGTTCGACTCGCTGCGCGGACTGCCCGCGGACCAGCAGGTGGCGCGGGTGAGTGCCGCCCGCGCGGTCGGGTTGTCGTGCCGGGGCGACCAGCTCACGGCGCTCACGAACGGCGCGTTGTGAGAGCTTTCCTGCTGTACGCGCGGTCGCGGCAGGTGCCCGCTTCCGTTGCGGCGGCGGCGTTGTGCTGCCTGCTCGTGCGCCTGCTGCCCGACGACCCCAGATTCCCCGCGCTCGCCATCACCGCCGCCGTGTCCGCGCTCGCCGTCGGGCTCACCGGGCAGGACGCCGACCTCGATCGCACGGCGGCCCGGCCGTGGCCCGCGTACCGGCTCGCGCACGTCCTCGCGATCGCCACCGTCACGGCACTGCTCGTCGCGGGCATGGCCCCGGTGGAGTTCGTGGTGCGTGGATGCGTGGGCATGACCGGACTTGCCGCGCTGGCCGCCGCGCTGTTCGGCGGGCACATGGCGTGGACGCTGCCGTGCGCGTGGTTCGCCATCTCGGTCTTCACCGAAAGCTGGCTGGTCGCGCCGACGGGTTCCCTCCCGGCGATGTGGTTCGCGATCGGGTTCGGTGCTGCCGGTGCGGCGGTGCAGGTCTTCTTTCAGTCAACACTGAAGCTATAGACGCCAGCGATCAGACGTCGATCGACTCGATGGCCGCGAGGGCGAGTGGCGTCGCGGTCTCGAGGTACCGCGTGGCCAGCGACTGGAACAGCTGCTCCGCCTCGATCGCCGGCCAGTCGCGGGCCAGCAGCTCCGCCGGCAGATGGGGGTCCTGGCGCACGAGGTCGAGCCAGTCCCCGTGCAGCAGCAGCTGGCGGGCCAGGTCGTCGGGCAGCGAGTCGGACGGTGTGCGCCAGCGGGTCAGGAAGTCCTGGTAGCGGGCGGCGATGGCGACCGTGTCGAACGCGCGCGTGGCCAGGTCGGCGGCCTCGGTCGGTTTCGCGTGCTGGGCGGTGAAGACGGTGACGTTCTCGGTGAGGCCGAGGTCGGCGACCATCTCGGTGACGTCGCGGGTGCCGGGGGCGATCCACAGACCGTTCTGCACGGGACCGAAGCCCGCCCACTGCAGTTGCGAGCGCAGGTCGTGGCGGTCGCCGCGGCGGCCCTCCGGCAGGGAGAAGCCGACCAGGGTCCAGGTGCCGTCCCAGTCGCGGTTGACGGCGCCGCGCTGCCAGATGCGGCGTTCACCGTCCCGCAGGACGTCCTTCGCGCGCGGGGTGAGTCCGAAGTAGACCTTGCGGCCGTTGCGGTGCTTGGCGAGCAGGCCACGGGAGGTCATGCGGGTCAGGGTCGAGCGCACGGCCTCCTCCGAGACGTCCACGCGGCCGAAGACGTCGATCATGCTGCCCGAGTAGACCGCGATGTCGCGGCCCAGCACGTACAGGCCCAGGAAGTTCAACATCATCGACTGCGGCGTCACGCTGCCCACCCTACATGTTGGGCAACATCTAGACGAGCGTCATGAATGTGCCGTACGTTGAGTCCGTTCCCCAACGGAGAGGACTCGTCGGATGGAGCTGTCGGAGAAGGTCGCGATCGTGACCGGGGCCGGCCGCGGGCTGGGGCGGGCGTACGCGGAAGCCTTGGCGCGCAACGGGGCACGCGTGGTGGTCAACGACGTGGACGAGGCCGCCGAGGAGGTCGCCGCGAGCATCGGCGGCAAGGCGGTCATCGCGCCGGTCGGGTCGACCGAGACCGCGGAGCTGCTGGTGAACACCGCCGTCGAGGAGTTCGGCCGGCTCGACGTGCTGGTCACGAACGCCGGGATCCTGCGCGACCGCGTGCTGTGGAAGATGAGCGACGACGACTTCGACGCCGTGATCAACGTGCACCTGCGCGGCACGTTCACCTGTGCTCGCGCGGCCGCGGTGCAGATGCGGGCGCAGGGCACCGGCGGGAGCCTCGTGCTCATCTCGTCGCCGGCCGGGCAGCGCGGCAACTTCGGGCAGACCAACTACGCCGCCGCCAAGGCCGGGATCGCCGCGATGGCACGGACGTGGGCGCTCGAGCTGGCGCGCTCGGACATCGCCGTCAACGCGGTCGTGCCGGTCGCCGCCACCGAGATGACCAGGACGATTCCGGCGTTCGCGCCGTTGATCGAGGAGTCCGAACGGACCGGGACGCCGCTGCCCGCGTGGGTTCGGCGGGACGAGGGGCTGGGCACGGTCGAGGACGTCGCCGAGTTGATCGTGTACCTCGCGTCGGACGCGGCGAAAGGCATTACCGGGCAGGCGATCGGCATCGGCGGTGACCGGCTCGCGCTGTGGTCGCACCCGGCCGAGAAGCAGGTCCAGTTCGCGGACGGCGGCTGGAACCAGGTGAAGATCGCCGAGCACTGGCACGAGTTCGAGGCCGAGACCTACGGCATCCCGGCTCCGGTGGCGCCATGACCGTTCCCCACATGAACGTCGATGATCTCGTCGCCATCGACGTGCACACGCACGCGGAGATCTCGGGCGACGGCCACAGCTCGCTCAGCCCGGCGCTGATCGAGGCGTCCGCGAAGTACTTCAAGGCCAAGCACCGGCAGCCCACGATCGCCGAGACCGCGCAGATCTACCGCGAGCGGACCATGGCCGCGGTGATCTTCACGGTCGACGCCGAGCACGCCACCGGCCACCCGCGCATCTCCAACGAGGAGATCGCCGCGTCCTGCGCCGAGCACGCCGACGTGCTGATCCCGTTCGCGAGCATCGACCCGTGGAAGGGCAAGGCCGCGGTCCGGGAAGCCCGCAGGCTCGTCGAGGAACACGGCGTGCGCGGGTTCAAGTTCCACCCGAGCCTGCAGGACTTCTCGCCGGACGACCGGATGGCTTACCCGTTGTACGAGGCGATCGAGGAGCTCGGCGTGCCCGCACTGTTCCACAGTGGACAGACCGGGATCGGCGCGGGCGTCCCCGGCGGCGGGGGCATCCGGCTCAAGCACTCCAACCCGATGCTCGTCGACGACGTCGCGGTCGACTTCCCGCACCTCAAGATCGTGCTCGCGCACCCGTCGTTCCCGTGGCAGGACGAGGCACTCGCCGTGGCCACGCACAAGCCGTTCGTCTACATCGACCTGTCCGGCTGGTCGCCGAAGTACTTCCCACCACAGCTCGTGCGCTACGCCAACACCCTGTTGCAGGACAAGGTCCTCTTCGGCTCGGACCACCCGGTGATCACGCCGGACCGCTGGCTCGCCGACTTCGCGAAGCTCGACATCTCCGACGAGGTCCGCCCCAAGATCCTCAAGCACAACGCCGCCCGCCTGCTGGGCCTCGTCAAGGAGGACTCATGACCACCACCGTCGAAGGGCTCGAGGAGCTCAAGGCGCTCCAGGGCCACGACCTCGGCTATTCCGACTGGCTCCAGATCGAGCAGGGCCGCGTCGACACGTTCGCCGACGCCACCGACGACCACCAGTGGATCCACACCGACCCGGAACGCGCCGCGGCCGGGCCGTTCGGCGGCACGATCGCGCACGGCTACCTCACGCTGGCGCTGCTGATCCCGCTGATGACCGAACTGCTCGACGTCACGGGCGTGCGGATGAGCATCAACTACGGGCTGGACAAGGTCCGGTTCCCCGCGCCCGTGCCGGTCGGCTCCAAGATCCGGCTCAAGGGCCAGGTCGCGTCCGTCGACGAGGTCGCGGGCGACGGCGTGCAGATCACCATCGACTTCACCGTCGAGATCGAGGGCTCCGCCAAGCCCGCGTGCGTCGCGCGCGGGGTCTACCGCCACTACGCCTGAGATGAGAGTGCCATGGCGACAACAACGCAGTTACGCCGTGCGGTCGCGTCCAGCTTCCTCGGAAGCGTGATCGAGTACTACGACTTCCTCCTCTACGCCACCGCTTCGGCGGTGGTGTTCAACAAGGTCTTCTTCTCCTCGCTGGACCCGCTGGTCGGCACGATCGCGAGCTTCGGCACGTTCGCCACCGGCTACCTCGCCCGCCCGCTCGGCGGTGTCCTCTTCGGACACTTCGGCGACCTGCTGGGACGCAAGAAGATGCTCGTGCTCACCATGAGCCTGATGGGCGTGGCGAGCTTTCTGATCGGCCTGCTGCCCACGTACGGCCAGGTCGGCTGGCTCGCTCCGGCTGGGCTCGTCCTGCTGCGCGTCGTGCAGGGCATCTCGGTCGGCGGCGAGTGGGGCGGCTCGGTCCTGATGTCCGCCGAGCACGCCACCTCACGACGGGGTCTGTGGGCGAGCTTCACCAACGCGGGCGCGCCGTGCGGCATGGTGCTGTCGACCGCCGCGCTCACCGGCACCGCCGCGCTGGTCGGCGAGAAGGCGTTCCTCGACTGGGGCTGGCGGGTGCCGTTCCTGCTCAGCCTGGTGCTGCTCGGCATCGGCCTGTTCGTGCGCATGAAGGTCGAGGAGACGCCGGTGTTCCAGGCCGAGCGGAAGCGCACCTCGGCTCCGCTCGTGGACGTCCTGCGCAACCACCCGCGCACGCTGCTGCTCAGCGTCGGCGTCGGGCTCGCGGCGTTCGTCGCGCAGTCCACGCTGACGACGTTCGTGCTCGCGTACGGCGTTCAGGCCGGCAACAGCAGGCAGGCCATTCTCAACGCCCTGACGCTGTCGTCGGCGCTCGCGATCATCGGCATCATCGGCTGGTCGGCGGCGTCGGACCGGTTCGGGCGCAGGCCGGTGGTCCTCGCCGGCGCGGTGCTCATGGCGGCGTTCGCGTTCGTGCTGTTCCCGTTGGTGGACAACGGTTACGTGGTCGTCGCACTCGTGCTCGGCCAGGCCGTGATCCACCCGATGATGTACGGGCCGCTCGCCGCGCTCTACAGCGAGCTGTTCAGCACCGGCAGCCGCTACACCGGCGCCTCGCTCGGCTACCAGCTCGCGGGTCTGGGCGCGGGCCTTGCCCCGTTGCTGTTCGCCCAGGTCCAGAAGACGGCCGGTACCGGCGCCATCCCGGTCATCCTCGCCGCGTTCTGCGTGCTCACGGTCGTCTGCACGGTCGCGTTGCGCGAGACCAGCCACACCAGCCTGACAGGAGACAGGAATGCGGAACGCGGGACTGGGCAGCTGGCCACACCGCCGCGCGCGCATGGCGCCGAAGCGTGAGGCGTTCACCTACAACGGAGTCTCCACGACCTACGGCGAACTCGCGGTCCGCACTACGAAGCTGGCGCACCAGCTGCAGGAACTCGGTGTCCGCCAGGGTGATCGTGTCGCGTACCTCGGCCCGAACCACCCTTCGTTCGCCGAGACGATGTTCGCCGCCCACCAGCTGGGCGCGGTCTTCGTCCCGCTGAACTTCCGCCTCTCCCCCGCCGAGATCACCTACCAGCTGGCCGACTGCGGCGCGCGCGTGCTGATCCACGCGCCGTCGCACCAGGCGGAGCACGAGCGGGCCGTCTCGCTCTCCGGCTACGAGGACTGGCTCGCGGGCGGCTCGGAGGAACCGCTCGACGTGCCGGTCGGCATCGACGAGCCCGCGCTGATCCTCTACACCTCCGGCACCACGGGCAGGCCGAAGGGCGCGGTGCTCAGCCACGCCAACCTGCTGTGGAACACGTTCAACCTGATGATCGGCGTCGACGTCGCCACCGACGACGTCGCGCTGGTCGCGGCCCCGCTCTTCCACGTCGCCGCGCTCACCCAGACGCTGTTGCCCACGTTCATCAAGGGCGGGCACAGCGTGATCGTCCCGCGCTGGGACGTCGACGAGTGCCTCGACGTGCTCCAGGGCTATGGCGTGACCTGGATGTTCGGCGTGTCCACGATGTACGCCGACCTGGCCGCGTCACCGCGCTGGGCCACCGCGGACCTGTCGTCACTGCGGGTGCTGCTGTGCGGCGGGGCGTCGGTGCCCGATGCGGTGATCCACGCCTACCAGGAACGGGACCTGGTGTTCTGCCAGGGCTACGGCCTCACCGAGACCGCGCCCGGTGCCTCGTTCCTGGAAGCGGCGGACAGCGTGCGCAAGGCGGGGTCGGCCGGGACGCCGGTGTTCTTCGGCGACCTGCGGCTGAGCGAGCTGGGCGAGATCGAGGTGCAGGGCCCCAACGTCACGCCTGGCTACTGGAACGACCCGGTCGCCACCGCGGCGGCGTTCACCGAGGACGGCTGGTTCCGCACCGGCGACATCGGACGGCTCGACGACGGTCACCTGTACGTCGTCGACCGGCTCAAGGACATGTTCATCTCCGGCGGCGAGAACGTGTACCCGGCCGAGGTCGAGAACGCGATCACCTCGCATCCGGACGTGGCCGAGGTCGCGGTCGTCGGCGTGCCCGACGCGCGGTGGGGCGAGGTCGGGCGGGCGTTCGTGCGGCCGCGGTCCGGTGCCGTCGTCGACGTGGCCGGGCTGCGGGAGTTCCTGTTGTCGCGGCTGGCGAAGTACAAGATCCCCGTGCACGTCGAGCTGGTGGCCGAGCTGCCGCGCACGGGGTCGGGCAAGGTCCTCAAGCCGGCGCTGCGCCGACTGCCCCTGTGACGATCTCGGTGTCCGCGTCGTGGCGGAGCGCGGTCGTGCCCGCCACGACGACGGTCGCCTTGCGCCACGGCTGTTCGCGGAGCAGGAACGGCACTTCCTCGGCCAGCCAGGCCGCGACGTGCCGTTGCTGCTCGGCCGAGTCGCCGTCGCGCGCCACCCGCCGGCGTTCCTGCTCGTCCAGGTCACCCTGCACCCAGATCGAGGCGTCGATCCACGCGGCGAGCTCCTCGCGGATGATCCCGGTGCCCTCGACCCACACGACGTCCGCTCCGGCCGGGACGCGGATCGCGCCGGACCTGCCGTGCTCCGCCCAGGCCGGTGGCCGGAACTCCACCGCCTCGCCGCGGTGCAGTGGCTGAAGGACGTTCTCGGCCAGGAGCGCTCCCCAGTCGAAGAACGCCTGGTTCCAGGCGATGTCGTCGGTGTGCACGACCGCGGACGCCGGGACGACCTTGGTCAGCCGGTCGACGAGGGTGGACTTCCCGGCGCCGCCGCGTCCGTCGACCGCGACCACCAGCGGACGGCCGGTCACTTGAGGTGCCGTCAGTCGCCTGACGACATCGGACAGCTTCTCGACCCGCCAGCCCGTGGCCTCGACCTCACCGTCGTGCAGTCGCATGTCAGGACCTCGGCCACTCCGGCGAGCGCCCCAGAGCGGTGAGGATCCGGTGCAACGGGTCGGCGTCCTCACCAGCGGCCAGTGCGGGCGCGAACGCCGCGCCGGGCTCCAGTCTGCCGTCCCCGTCCGGCACCGCGAGCGCGATCCGCAGCGCCGTCGCGGCCACGTCCGGTGGCAGCTGGTAGTCGAGCCCGAGCGAGCGCGCCACGTCCCAGCCGTGCACCACGTAGTCGATCAGGTGGAAGCCGATCGCCATGGCCGCCGGAAAGCGTGACACCGGCTGGAACTCCGGCAGTTCGAACACCCGGTCCGGCACTCCCGGCTCCGCGAACGCGGTGAGCACGTCCTCGGCCGCGTCGGCGTAGTCGGCGACCCGGTCGAACGGCTGGACCTGCCAGGTCGCGAGATCGGATCCCCGGCCTCGTGCGGCGGCGGCGAAACCGCGGTGCTGGACGGTCATGTGGGCGAGCAGGTCGCCGAGCGTCCACTCGGCACACGGCGTCGGCCTGCCCAGATCATCGGCCTGGACCTTGGACACGATGGTGACGCTGTCCTGCACCACCGCGCGATGGCGAGCCAGCAGCTCGTTGAAGGGCATTGGCCCACGATATGCCTGGGGATTCCTGCGCTCACAACGAAATTCATTGCGGTGGGAGCGCTCACCACCGGCTGCTCGACCCCGCAGTCGCACGGCTGTAGGTCCGGCGCAGCAGCCGGTGAATGCGGCGCACCGACGCCAGCCGGTCGTCGATGTTGATCGCGCGAGCCTTGACCACCGGATCCTCGGGACCACGCCGGTCGCGGATCTCGCCGATCCGTTCCTCGACCGTCGTCGGGTGGCCGTCGGGGCTGGTCGTCATGTCGGCGTACCAGAGCGCGTCCCGCAGCCTGCCGCGTTCGTCGTCGAACTCCGCGAGCTGGCCCGCCAGGCCGGTCAGCTCGGCCACCGCCGACGCTCCGGAGTGGTGCGCGACCAGGCCGCACACGCGTTCGGAGATACCGGCTCGCTGCAGGAACCGCGCTCCGTCGAGGGAGTGCAGGCCCGTGTCGGCGAGCTCGGCGGCGTACCCGATGTCGTGCACCCACGCCGCCGCGACCAGCACGTCCCGCTGCTCGACCGGCAGCACGCGCGCCACCTGCGCCGCCCGGCGGGCCACCCCGGAGGTGTGCGCCCAGCGGCGGGGCAGCTCGGCGGCGAGCAGCCTGCGGGCGGTGTTCCTGGCCCAGTCCGGAAGCCACGTTCCGGACATCTCGGGCTCGACGGAGGCGAAGTTCCGCACCGAGGCCCGCACCTCGCGTTCCACCAGCAACGGCACGAAGTCCTGCACCGGCGCGTCGCAGAACCGGGCGCTGGCGCGTGCGATCCACTCGTGCACCAGGCTCGGGGGCACCTCGTCGTGCTCCCGGACGAGCCGGGACGCCAACCGCCTGATCCGAGCGTCTGCCTGCCGCGGCACCGCGACCGGTGTGGTCGTCAGCACGTCATCCACCTTCCGCCACATCCGTCACGCCACGGTAGACCGCCGTCCTCCCGGCAGGCCACACCTCACACACCCGAAATGAGATAGCCGCGATCTCCGTCCGCGAGAAGGCGCCTGACCTCGGCGGCGGTCTGCTCCGCATCGAGGCCGCCGGTGTCGATCGCGTGGCTTTCGAGTTCTCCCAGCTGCGCGAACGCGCCGTGCAGGCCGGTGATGGCGGTGACGTCCTTCAGCTCACCGACGCGTTCTCTCGCGCGGGCCAGCGTGACGTCGAGACTCGGCCTGAGGACCACGTAGGACATCGTCAGCCCGTCCTGCTTCGCGAGCGCGCGGAACGGCGGCAGGAACCACGGCCCGACGATGCCGTCCACCACCACGTCGTAACCGCCGCGCGCGAACGTGGCGACGGTCCCGACGATCGCCTCGATCACCACCTCGTTCTGCCTGTGTGCCTCGGGCAGGAAGGGCAGGACGAACCCGGCGCGGATCGAGCGGTAGAAGAGGTCGGTCGTCAGGTGCACGGTCGGGACGTCCGCGGTGGTGGCGAGCAGGCCGGCCACCGTCGTCTTCCCCGCGGCGGGCGGGCCGGTCAGGATGATCACTTCGCCGTTCATGCTCGTGGAAGTTAGTCACGCGACCACGCCAGAAACAGTCTTGTTCTTCCGCCGGGCTCGGACGTCAGGGCACCGCGACGGTGACGTCGGTGAGCGGCGAACTGGTGCACGCGAGGATCTGACCATCGGCTTTCTGGTCCGCGGTCAGGCAGTTCGGCTCCTTCGGGGCGACCTCGCCGGAGAGCAGCTTCACCACGCACTCTCCGCAGCTGCCGACCGTGCACGAGTAGGGCATGGGCAGACCGGCCGCGAGTCCGGCGTCGAGCAGCGTCTGGCCAGGCTCGGCCACCGCCGCACCGAGGGGCTCGACGATCATTCGCTGCGGTGTGGCGGACCCGGACGGCGTCTCCGGGCCGCTGATGTACCGCTCGAGGTGCACGTGGTCCGCCGGGACGCCGAGCTCGTCCAGTGCCTGCCGGGCGATGTCCATCAGCGGTTCCGGGCCGCAGAGGTAGAAGCGCGCGCCGGGTGACTGCGTGATCCACTGCCGGACGCGCGTGACGTCGAGCCGTCCGTCACGGGAGGTCAGCACGTGCGTGACGGAGAGCCGGTCGGGGTGCTGGTCCGCCAGCCGGGCCAGTTCGGCGGCGAAGATGACGTCCTGTTCGGTCCGGTTGCTGCACAGCAGGGCGATCCGGCCTCCCGGTTCGGCCAGCAGGGTGCGGATCATGCTCATCATCGGCGTCACGCCGCTGCCCGCAGCGATCAGCACCGCGTCCTGACCGGGTTCGAGGTGGAACGAGCCTGACGGACCGCGCACGAAGAGCTTGTCCCCGACGGCGAGACCGCGGTGGACGTGTGCGGAGAACAGGCCGCCGTCGATGTGTTTGACGGTGACCTCCAACCGGTGTGAGCCCGGCGCCGACGAGGCCGAGTAGGGCCTGCGCACCTCACGGCCGTCGATGTCGGTCACCAGCGTGAAGAACTGGCCCGGCCGGAACGCGAACGGCTCGCCGTCCTCCAGCACCAGCGTGACGGCATCGCGTGTCTCCCTGCGCACCTCGGCCACGCGCACCTCGCGCAACGGATGCTCGGACGTGGCGCGCTGGGAGGTGCTCAGCGCGGCGACCTCGTAACCCTCCTTGCGCAGATCCGAGCGGTAGACCACGTTGATCACCGCCCTGAGCCAGCGGACCGGCACCAGCCGCGCGAGCGCGAGCATGAGGCGAGAACCCCGGCTCGCCGTGTTCGTGGCGATGTGCCGGCTGCCCAGAGCCATCAGGTCGGGCACCTCGGCGCGGTCGACGTGGGCGTCCGGGGTCCACAACCGGGCTCGCGTCACCGCGTCGCTCGTGGTCAGCTCGGCGGCCTCGACGTCGACGAGCAGTGCGGCGTGCGGCGGTATACCTCGCTGCGTCAACGGTTCCAGCAGCTCGGGATCCACGGTGATCGTTCCCCTGCCTCGGACGTGGAGCACGCCGGTGCGTCCCGGCACGAGCGCGGCGAACGCCAGCCGGTCGTCCGCCAGGAGGTTGTGGAGCGTGTCGGCGCGCTTGTTGCCCTTCCGGTCCGCGATCACGAGCGTGCGGCCGTCCAGGATCCGCGCGACCGCCCGCTCCTCGCCGCGCGGGCTGGTGTCGCTGCCGCCCGAGGAGTCCCATGTGGACAGTACCAGGAACGGCGCGGCGGCGAGGAAGTCCGCGACACCGGGCGCGGCGAGCGGACCGTCGCCGACCTCGGCACCAGGTTCGGCCACGACGGGTGGCTGCCACAACCCGGACCGCAGGACGGCCTGGGCGCAGTGCACGTACACCTGCTCGATGTCGACGACGACCTCGCCGTCCCGGTAGCCGGCGGCAGAACCGTTGACCCGCAACGTTTCCCCCACTCCTGGCAGGAGGAAGACCAGCGACAACGGCCCGTCGGCGGGTTCGTCGAGCGCGAAGGAGATCCCGGTCGGCGAGAGCACCCGCGCGAAACCGGGCCTGCCACCGGCGAACGTCGCCCTGCTCGACCCTGCCGCGTCCCGGTAGCCGAAGCCCGCGATCGGGCTGGCGGCGAGCACGGCCACGCACCCGTCGTCGAGCTCGCCCACCTGTTTCGCCGCGATCATCGGCGCCGGACGTCCGACGAGGGCCTCGACCTCGTCGGCGGTGGTCAGACTGCGGGTGGCGTTTACGCTGGTCATGACACTATTGTGAGCTTTTGCTCAGCTCTTGGGTACTCGCTTTTGGAGACCCCCGAGGAGGACGATCATGCCGTCGGCCGGCAGTCATCTCGACCCACGTCGCAAGCCTCGGCAGGTCCGCGCGGAGCTCACCCGCGACCGCATCCTGACCGCGGCTGCTCACGTTTTCACCGAGCACGGGTACGCGGCGGGCACCACCAACCGCATCGCCGAACGCGCCCGCGTGTCGATCGGCTCGCTGTACCAGTACTTCCCGAACAAGGACTCGATCCTCGCCGAACTGGTGGTGCGGCACATCGACCGCGGCACCTGGCCTCCGGCCGGGCCGCTCGACCTGGCACCGGGAACGCTGGAGGCGACGGTGCGGACGCTGGTCCGCGACGCGGTCGACAACCACAGCGACGACCCCAGGCTGCTGCGGATCATGATCGAGGAGGGTCAGTTCTCGCAGGAGCTCCGCGACACGGTCGCCCGGCACGCCGAGATGCGCGTCGCCCAGGTCCGCGACCTGTTCGCACAGCATCCCGACGTCCACGTCCGGGACATCGGCGCCGCGGCCGAACTCGTCGTCTTCACCGTGGAGGTGAACGTCCACCGGCTCATGGCCTTCCCGCAGGGCATCTCGGTCGAGACGGTCGAGAACGAGCTCGTGGACATGGTGACCCGCTACTTGCGCGGCTGACTCGGGTCCACGCCTTGGAGCCGCAGGTAGGCGAGCAGCGGCTGGGAGTGGCTGTGCAGGTTGGCGACCGGGTACGCCTGCATCGCGACGCCGAGGTCGGGCAGGGCCCATGTTTCGCCGGGACGGTCGGATTCTGGTGCCAGGTAGCAGTCGGGGCCGGACAGCGTGCCGGTCCAGATGCCGGGGTAGGCGGTGGTGTGGGCGTGCAGGGTCATGCGCCGCCACTCGTCCCACGCGAGGTCCGGGTCGTAGCGGGAGGCGGCCCAGACCAGCGTCATGTTGACGGAGAACCACACCTGGCTGGGCGTGCTGACGGGCCACCGGTGGCGCGCGCCCAGGGGCGAACCCACACGGCAGGTTTCGTCGATCTTGCGGACCAACGCGCGCGCCTGGTCAGGTGTGGCCGCACCGCAGAGGATCGCCCACGGCTGCACTTCCAGCCACAGGTCGTGATCACCGATCGGACCGCCGCCGGGAGCGTGCGCGCGGCGGAACCAACGGCCGTTCCACTCGTTCGCGACTCTCTCGCGGAGATCGTCCGCCCGCTCGCGTGCTTCTTCTGCCGTGGCGCGATCTCCGAGCCGTTCGGCGAGGTCCGCGTAGACCGGGAGCACCCAGGCGGCCATCGCCGAGTTGAGGACCGACTCGCCGCGGTCGATCATCAGCTCGCGGTCCACCCCGGACTCGGTGATGGCGAGGTCGTTCCAGTCGGCGTTGAGGATGCGGACGTGCCCGTGCTCCCCCACGCCCACCACGTCGGCGAAGAACCTGAACTGGCGGCGCAGGTTCTCGGCCAGCGGGACCGGGTCGGCGTCGTGGCACGGGTGGTACGGCACCGGTTCGCCGAACGCGGCCAGATCGCCGGTCGCGGCGGCGTACTCGGCAGCCAGCCAGAGGGCCCAGAGGTTCTGGTCGGAGGGGCGGAACAGCTGGGTCCACGGCTGTTTGCGGCCGTCGAGCGCGTACGGGAGGTCGCCGTCCGGGCTGCCCCAGGCACACGTGTTGCGCAGCACCGACAGCGCGAGGTCCGGTTCGAGGTGCACCAGCGGGAGCGCGTGCTGCAGCGGATCCCTTGCGGCGCCGTTGAAACCGTGCCGGAACGAATAAGCCGAGCCCTGGTTCAGGGTGTGGCCGCCGAGCACGCCGTCCACACACGCGCCGCCCGTGAGCAGAGCCGCGTGCCACGGGATCTCGGGGGCCGCATCGAGTGGCAGGCGTTTCCGAAGTCCGGCGAGGCTGTCGGTGTACACCGTCGCGGGATCGACCGGCCCGTCGAGGAGTCCGAACCGGAACCACACGGTCGTCCGCTCGCCCGGTGCCAACTCCACCGGCACCGAGACCGACAACAGGCCGGCGGTGGCCTCCACGCGCTCGCCGCCGAACGCCTCGAGCCCCACCACGGATGCGTCCGGCGGGGCCTCATCGCGTGAAGGTCCGAACTCGAGGTCCACCAGACGTTGCTGGACCTGCCATTCCTCGGTCAACGTCTGTCGCAGCCCGACCGAGCCGCTGTTGACCACGTCGATCTTGATCAGCAGCCACGGTACCTCACCCTCCGGGCACAGCACCGTGCGCTCGACATCGCCTGCTGCGACCCGGAAGAAGGTTGGGCCGAACAGCTTCACCGGCGCGGTGTCCGTGGAGAGCGCACCGAACCGGGCGACGCCGGTCCGCTCGGCCAGCCACCGGCATCCGAGGTGCTCGTCCCACACGCTGACGAGCCCGTCGCTGCCGGCCGCCAGGGTGATCCGGCGGTTGCCGACGTGCACCACGTGCCGGGTCGAAGGCGGGTCGATCACCGGATCCCAGGGCTGAGGGCCCGCCCGGTACTCGAACGTGGGCAGGCCCTCGGCTGTCGTCCACTCCCCGAACACGCTCACCCGCAGCAGCGTTCCGTCACTGCCCGCGGGTGAGCAAGGTTCAGCGCCAGAACGACCGGCGCCGCTCCTTCGCCACGGGCTGAGTGGCGAACTCCCGCAGCACCTTCGCGGCCCGCTCCCACAGCAGGTCCACGTCGCCGCCCGCGGTCAGCTCGGTGACCAGGCGCCGCAGCGGTTCGTACGCCGGCCCCTGCTTTCCGGCGATGAGCGTGCCGAGCCTGCTGGCGAGGTCGGCGAGCAGGTCGCGGCGTTCCCAGGCGGGCAGTGCCGCGTCCTTGTCCAGGCGCCGCACCTCCGTCGCGGCGATCTCGCGCAGTTGCGCCGGGTCGTCCGGCACGGGTGCGGGAGCGGGCGCGGGCATCATCTTCGGCATCGCGGGCCGGGAAGCGAGCATCCGTCCCCTGGCCGCCTGGGGAGCGGCGGGCGGCGGTGCGGCGAAGCTCATCGCGCCACCGGGTGCCCCGCCGTAACCCCCTGCCTGCATCGGGAACTGCGGAGCCGGCATCTGCCATCCCGCGGGCTGCTCGACCGGCTGCACCACTCGGTGGACCGTGCCGTCGGACACGACTTTCTCGTCCACCGCCACGAACGCGGTGAAGCGGCACAGCACGCCGAAACGCAGCGAGGTCCGCACGATCTCCGGCTCCACGGCCCGGTCACCGGTCGCGTACCGATCTTCGAGGTCACGCAGTGCGGCACGAGCCCACTGCGCGCGGACCGCGGACTCCGTGTGCCGCTGCACGGCGACCGTCTCGTGCCACTCCGCGCCGTCACGCGTCCGGCCGCGCACGATGAAGGTGTCAGGAACCTCGGTGTACCGGCCGAAAACGACCAGCGGCACGCCCGGATAGATCGCCGAGGGCGGCTTCGGCAGTGACGACTCCGGCGACACCACCACATCGGTGATGATCGGCGCGCCGATGCGGCGCTGGATGTGCGTCATCGCCTCGTCCAGGCGGTCCTCGCTCTCGACGAGCTCGCACCGGCCCGCGCCCGCCGCGGCGAGCCTGCCGAGGAAGCCCGCGTTCACGGCCGTGTCGATGCCGACCGCGTGCACCCGAGTCCGGTTGATCACCGGGGCGATGTCGCGCAGGAGCTGGTCCTCGTTGCCGACCTGCCCGTCCGTCACGAGGACCAGCACGGGGTCGCGCTCCTCGCTCGCGTCGGCCAGCAGGGTCAGGCCCTCCCGCAACGGTTCGAACATCTCGGTGCCGCCACGTGCCTGCACGGCCGCGAGGTGTTCGACGGCGCGGAACCGGTGGCGGTCGGTGGCCGCGACGAGTCCCGTCCCCAGGTCCGGCCGTTCCACGCGGTCGTCGAAGGTGAGCACGGCGAACGTGTCGTCCGCGGTCAGCGTGTCGACGATGCGGGCCGCGGCTCGCCTGGCCGCGACCATCTTCCAGCCCGACATGCTGCCGGACCGGTCGAGCAGCAGTACGACGTCACGAGGCCGGACCGGGGTCTCGAGGCCCGGCGGCAGCACCGTGAGCTGGTAGGTGCCCTCGTCGGAGTCCGCGTCGGGCACGCACACGGCCGCGGAACTGTTGCCCGCATATGCCAGGCGCAGCACGAAGTCGCGGTCCAGACGCTCCCCCGGCACGACCGTCACCGTGTTGCCCTCGCTCACCACGGTGTGCAGGCTCGACCGCACCTCGCCGAGCTCGAGCCCGGCCGGGTCGATCTCCACACCGATCGACAGCCGCACCGGGTTCGGGAAGCCCGGCAGCAACACCGGCGGCGTGATGCGAGAAGCGTCCGGGACGACGTCGGTGTCGAACGCGTACCCGTCGCCGACGGACGGACCCGGCAGCGGCGTGCCCGGCACGTACCGGGGCGCCACCACGAGCGGGAACCGGAACGTGCCCGCGCCGTCCTCGAACACCAGCGGCCCGACCAGGCTCAGCTCGACGGTGACCCGTTCGCCCGCCGGGATGTTGCCGACCCGCATGGTGAAGACGTCAGGCCGTTCCTCCTCGACGATCGACGCCTGTCTTCCCGCGGCTATCGCGTCGTCGTAGGTCTGGCGCGCCTGAGCACGTTCCTGCAGTTCGGCTTCGACGGTGCGGTCGCCGGCGGTCATCTTCATGCCGGTGACGGCGGCGCGGTCCGGCAGCGGGAACACGTAGGTGGCTTCGAGAGCGGTGTCGTAGGTGTTCACGAAGCCGGTCGTCAGCACGACGCGGCCGACCAGACCGGTGATCGTCGCCCGCACGTCGAGGCGCTCCAGCGGCAGGTTGCCTCGTTCGGTGCGCAGCGCGCCGACGCCCGCGTCCTCGCGCACCAGGCCGATCCGGTCCAGCTCCGCGGACTTCATCGGGGCGACGGAGAAGGTCATGACGATTCCCTTTCGTTGAGCAGACCACGGGCGGCGAGCAGGTCGAGCAGGGGCTGGGCGGCGGCGGCGATGTCCGCGAGGTCGGCTGCCGTCGGTGTACCCGGCACGAGGACGACGGCACCTCCTCCGAGCGCTACACCGTTCAGCGCAGCCGCCGGTGCTGGAGACGTTGTGGCCGGTGCGGCAACGGGTTCGGCCCAGAACCGCGGGCGAACGGCCTCCGGCGGCGGTTCTTCGGCGGACTCCAGCAGGCCGTCGGGCACGCGGGCGATGGCCGCGAGCGTCGTGTCGGTGGCGCCCGCCAGTTCGGCTTGGATCTCGGCCAGCGCTCTCCCCTGCGACTGAAGTCTCTTGACCGCCACCAGCTGAAGCAGGTGGCGCTTCTCGTACAACGCCGTGCGGCCGCGCATCGCGGACGGCCGGTCGACCAGACCCGTCGTCGCGTACCAGCGCACGGCCCGCCGGTCGGGCACATCGCGCACACGACCGTTGGGCGCGCCCGAGTACTCCGCCGTCAACGCGGCGGAGACACGTTCCAGCAACTCGTCGAGCGTCCACACCCCTCGATAGTGACACTGCAATCGTGACAGTGTCAACGTTGCAGTCGGGAGTAGCGTCAACAGTCGCTGAGCGTGACCAAACCTGCACTGAGGGGGCATGGAATGAGAGGCTTGGCAATACTGGCAACGCTTTTACTCGTCTTCACCCCGGCCGCCGCTGCTTCGGCACCGACCGTCGACTCCCACCGCCCGGTCTTCTGGAAGGGCGAGGTCCGCAAGTCCGACCCGCGGCTGCGCGACGTGCCCGAGTGCCGGACGAACGGCTGCGACCGCGCGTTCGTCGGTGTCCGACTGCCCGCCGGCCTGCGCGCGAAACCCGGTGGCGTCGAGCTGGCGATCCGGGCGGTCGGCGCCACACCCGACGACAGTCTCGGGTTCGCCGTCTACCAGGGCTCGCGCCGAGCCGCGCTGGCCGACGCGCAGATCGGCCCGGCGCGGTCGGTGTGGCTGCCGAAGACCACCGCGCACTACACCGTCTACGTCTTCTACAACCCGTTCGTGCCTGAGCTGGGGTCCGACGTCGTCCGGTACGAAGGCTTGCTGGAGAACGAGAACTCGCCCCGACCGTCCTCGCGCGAACTACTGCCGGATCTGGAGGCGCTCCCCCAGCGGTACGCGACGTTCGAGACGCCGCCGCCGTTCTTCGACGACGCCGCGGCGCCGGGCTCGTCGTGCTTCCGCAGCGAGGTGGAGGAGCAGAAGGCCCGCACGTGCCTGCGCTTCGGCCAGGCGATGGCGAACGTCGGCGAGGGCCCGGTCGACGTGCGCTACCAGACCCCTGCCGGGCAGCGCCCGCCGGAAGTGCCCGGCTCGCAACGCATCTACCGCGCCGACGGGACGTTCCGCGACGTGCCGTCGGTCGGCGTGATGCATTACCACCCGATCCACAGCCACTACCACTTCGAGGACTTCTCGGTCTCGACGCTGGAGAACGCCTCCGGCGCCGTGGTCGCCACCGGGAAGAAGAACGGCTTCTGCATGGCCGACACCGAGATGCCCTGGTGGGCGCGCAAGGGCAACGCGCCGCAGAGCTACCCGGCGCCGCGCTGCCTCGACCGCGAACCGACCTCACCGCCGGGTGTCGACGCGTTCAAGAACGGCATCTCGCGCGGGTGGGCCGACGAGTACTGGTGGGCGCTGCCGGACCAGATGATCGAGGTCAGTTCGTTGCAGGACGGCACTTACACGCTCGTCACGCGCGTCGACCCGACCGACAAGATCCGCGAGACCGCCGAGCGGAACAACTGCGTCCGGATCCCGATCACGCTGTCCGGGCTGGCCACCGGCGCGCCCAAAGCGGCCCTCGGAAGCACGCATACACCCTGCTGACAGATCGTGGGGTCGCGGTCACGTCACGAGCTGAACATTGTTGGGACACAGGGAAATCTCGAAGCGGGGCCGGTGATCTGGGTCACCGGCCCCGGTCCTATTCTGGCGCTGCGTCACTCGCTCCCTCCCCTGCATCCTTCGCTCGCGAGACGGGAAAACCCATGACCGAGATCATCAGCAACTTCTTCGGCCGCCCCAAGAACGACATCGCTGACTCCCGCGAGGACATCCCGGCGCCCGCCGCCGAGGTCGACACCACCCCGGCCGACGAGGTCACCACCGACGAGGCCGCCACCGACGAAACCGTTGCCGCCGAAGCGATCGAGGCCGAGGCCACCGAGCCCGAGACCGCTGAGCTCGAGTCCGACGAGCCCGCTGACGAGTCCTCCGAGGAGAACTCCGACGAGGCCGGCGAGGACGAGGAGACCGAAGACGACGAGCCGGTTGCGGCCGACGACGAAGCTGCCGACGAGGACGAGACCGAGGACCAGCCGGCGGACGAGGACGAGACCGAGGTCGTCGCCGAGGACGCCTCACACGAGTCTGACGAGACCGAGGAGTCCGACGAGCCCGTTGCGGCCGAAGACGTTGCCTCTGAAGAGGATGAGGCCGGCGAGACCGAGGAAGAGGACGAGGAGTCCGAGCCCGTCGCCGAGGTCGTGCCCCTCATCGTTGCCGAGCCCGCTGTCGTGGCCGAGCCCGTCGCGGAGGCCGAGCCCGCCGCCGAGGAGACCACGGCACCGGCCCGCGCCGCCGCCAGTGCTCGCGGCAACGTCTCGGTCGACAACAGCGTCATCGCCAAGGTCGTGACCATCGTGGCCGCCAAGATCGACGGCGTGTACAGCCTCGACGCCGACGGCATCTCCGTCGAGGTCGACGGCGACGTCGCCACGATCAAGGTCTCCCTGGTCATCGAGTTCGGGCACGCCGTCAAGGCGCTGGCCGAGCAGGTCCGCACCGACGTGATCGAGTCCGTCGAGCAGTTCCTGAACTTCGACGTCGCCGCGGTGGACGTGCACGTCAGCGACATCCACCTGCCCACCGCTTGAGCACACAGCGCCTGACCTAACATCGCGCGGGGCCGTGGCACGGGCGTGCCGCGGCCCGCAGGTCTCTGTCTCCCAACGGTTTCCTCGCGTACGGCGACCGTCCCTGCGGCGTGCGCGAAAACCCGACGCTGTGCCGTCCCGGGCAGCCGGTAGGGTGCCGCGGGTCGAGCGAATTACACAGTGGAGATTCGCGCGATCACCCCGAGGGACGGAGAGGACGAGTGCGCACCGAAGAGGTCGGCCGCGAAGCCGAGTTAGGCCGGCTCAAGACCATGAAAGAGCAGATCCTGTACGCGCTGGAGCACATGCCGCGCGGGAGCTCGGTGGAGGACGTGCGCCGCTGGCTGAGCAAGCAGGGTCAGCAGAAGGTGCCCAGCAGGGCTTACGCCACGCCGATCGTGAACGAGTGGCGCGCCCGCAATGGCGTGACCGACACGGCCGGCCACGTGCTGCTGACACCGGAGCTGATCGCGAAGCTGGACGAGGCCGACATCGCCGTCAAGGCGGCGGCCGAACCCGTGCAGCCCGCCGTTCCCGCGCAGCCGCCTGCCGAGCCGGCCAAACCCGCTGGCGCCAAGGGTTTCTACGCGGTCGCGCTCATGAGCATCGGTGTCAGCGTGGACACGTCCTGGCGGTTCTTCGAGCAGCGCCTGGGCATCACCGACGTCGCCGAGCGGGTCGTCCTGTTCTCCGTCATGGAGGCCGCGCTCATCGCGTGCGGCTGGGCCATGCGCGGTGGTGTGCGCCGTGACGGCCGTCCCGGTCCGGCGCGCCTGGTCGCGTGGGGGCTGACCGCGTTCGCCGCGTTCGCCGCCTTCAGCCTGTCCGGCCCGGTCGCGGGTACCGCGCGGGTGCTGCTGGGACCGGTGCTGGGCCTGGTGATGCTGCACCTCGCGCTGGGCATCGAGATCCGCGCTTCGCGTCAGCGCACGACGACGTGGGCGCGCGTGGGCCGTGAGGTGCGGGAGCGCCTGCTGTCGTTGCTGGGCCTGGGTGACGACCACCGCGACGCGCTGGCACGCACTCGCGACCGGGCGGCGTTGCGGGCCGCGAAACTGGCGCTGGCCGGCCGGTGGACGCCGTTGCGGACCTCGCGTCTGCGCAAGGCCCTGCACGCGTCGCACGTCGCGCACGACCCCGCGCAGAAGGACAAGATGTTGCGCGAACTGGGTGTGCTCCAGCACGCGCAACAGCTCGCCGAGACCACGCAGCCCTCGCCGTGGTGACGTTCACCGACGATCTGGCGCTCGCGGAGGAGATCGCGGAGCTGGTCAACCGGGTGTACGCCGAGGCCGAGGCGGGGCTCTGGGTCGACGGCGCCGCCCGGACCTCCTCGGACGAGGTCGCTGACCTCATCCGAGCCGGTCAGATAGCGGTGGTCCGCTCGGACGAGCGGGTCGTCGGCGCGGTTCGCGTGCAGCGGCTGGACGACGGCCTCGGCGAGTTCGGGATGCTGGTCGCCGCGCCGGAGCAGCGGGGCACCGGCGTCGGCAGGGACCTCGTGTCCTTCGCCGAGCGCTGGGCTCGTGAGAGCGGTCTCCCCGGCATGCAGCTGGAGCTGCTCGTGCCGCGGACCTGGGCTCATCCGGTCAAGGAGTTCCTGCGTGGCTGGTACACGCGCATCGGCTACGAGGTCGTGCGCACGGGCGACTTCGACGCGGACTACCCGGCGCTGGTGCCGCACCTCGCGTGCCCGTGCGACTTCCTGATCTTCCGCAAAGATCTTTCCCAATAGTTGAACGCTCGACCAGTTTTGGCGCAGCGCGAGGTACCGTCCGCGAAAGCCCTACCGGATGGAGAAGAGCCGTGCGCCGTCGTATGCGTGGCACCGCAGTTGCCGCGATCGCGCTGACCCTGGTCGCGAGTGCCTGTGCGAAGGACTCCGGTGGTGGCACCGGTTCGACCACTGCCTCTGGCGCGGCCTGTGAGTTCGCGACGCCGCCGAGTGCTCCCGCCGCCACCAGCACCAGCGCCGCGGCCGGGGAGAAGATCGACGGCAGCGCGCTGAAGATCGGCCTGGCCTACGACATCGGCGGCCGCGGTGACGCGTCGTTCAACGACCTGGCCGCCGCCGGGTTCGACCAGGCGACCAAGGACCTGGGCGTGAAGAAGGAGAACACCCGCGAGCTCTCCGCCGCCCCGAACGAGGACGAGGCGGCCAAGCAGACCCGCCTGCGCCAGCTCGCGTCCGAGGGCTTCAACCCGATCGTCGGCGTCGGTTTCGCCTACACCGAGTCGCTGAAGGTCGTCGCGCCGGAGTTCCCGAACGTCAAGTTCGGCCTGGTCGACTCGGCCGTCGACGGCGCCGCGAACGTCACGCCGCTGGTCTTCGCCGAGCAGGAGGGCTCCTTCCTGGCGGGCGTCGTCGCCGCGTACCAGAGCAAGAAGTGCCACGTGGGCTTCGTCGGCGGCGTGGACATCCCGCTGATCCAGAAGTTCGAGGCCGGCTACAACCAGGGCGCCCGGACCGCGGCCCCGAAGATCCAGATCGACAAGAAGTACATCACCCCGGCCGGTGACTTCACGGGCTTCCAGGACCCGCCCAAGGGCCAGGAGGCCACGAAAGGCCTGATCGACAAGGGCGCCGACGTCGTCTACCACGCCGCGGGCGCGTCCGGCATCGGCATGTTCGCCGCGGTGAAGCAGGCGGGCGTGCTGGCGATCGGCTGCGACGCCGACCAGTACAACCAGCCGTCGCTCGCGGCCAACAAGGACGTCATCGTCGCGTCGAGCCTCAAGCGCGTCGACGTCGCGGTGTACGACTTCTACCGCGCCGCCGCGAAGAACGACCTCGCGTCGCTGCCGAAGGTCTTCGACCTCAAGGTGAACGGAGTCGGGTACGCGGCGCCGGGCGGCAAGGTGGACGCGAAACTGCAGGGGATTCTCGAGGGCTACAAGGCGCAGATCATCGAAGGCAAGATCAAGGTGTCCGACAAGCCGTAAGGCTTTCAGAGGAAGACGCGGGCGACGTCGAGCCACGTGTCCGCGTCGTCGCCCACCGCCGTCAAGCCGGTCTCCGCGCGAGACCGGCGGTGGGTGACGCGAAGGCAGAAGTCCTCGGCACTCCCCCGGATCCGCTGCGCCGCGTCCGACGGCCCCCACGCCCAGGCTTCCCCGTCCGGGCCGGTCAGCTCGACGCGAAAAGGCTCCTGCGGGATGGGCAGTTCAGCGGCGTAGAACGACAGCGTCCGGCCGGTCACGCCCAGAAACGCCACGTGCTGCAGCCGTGCCGTCGGGTTCCGCTTCACGCCCAGCGCGTCGAACACGTCCTGTCCGTGCGCCCACGTCTCCATCAGCCGCAACGGAGCCATGAGCTGGGCGGTCACCTCCGCACCGAACCACGGAAACCCCTGCTCCTGCCGGATCTCCCGGAGCGCGGCCACCACCTCGGCGCGACCGGAGCGCCACTGCTCCAGCAGCACATCCCTTGGTGTGGCAGCGCCTTCCGCGGCCACGAGGTCGGAGTCCTTCGGCACGGTGCCGAACGCGTCCGGCGTCCGGATGGCGGCGACCACGTTGGCATCCGCCGCGGCGAGGTGAGCGATCTGGTGGGCGATCGTCCAGCCCGCCGCCGGCGTCGCCGTCGTCCAGTCGTGCTCGGCCACCAGGGCGTCGAGCTCGTCCCCCTCCGCCACCAGGGCGTCCAGCACCAGCCTGCTGTCCACTTCGGACATTTCAAGACCGTAGTTCAGCATGATCCACGCCTACCACAGCTCAGGCGACACCCGCGGTGACAGCGGCCCGGCACACCTCGACCGGATCACGGACACCCTCCACCGACGCCGCCCGAGCCGCCGCGGCCGCGAACCGGGGATCCCCGAGCACGCAGGTCACCGCGTCCCGCAACGAGTCCACAGTGCAGGGCCGGACGATCACACCGCTCCCCTGCCGGGCCACCCGGTTCGCCATCTCCCACTGGTCACCGCCACCTGGCACCACCACGACGGGAACCCCGGCCAGCAGCGCCTTGACCAGCATGCCGTGCCCGCCACCGCAGACCAGCACCGACGACTCGCGCAGCAACGAGTCCTGCCGCCCCGGCCCCGACCGCGCCCACGACGGCAGGTCGCCCGGTGGCGGCGCGAACGTCGACACGACGGCCCGCACACCCAGACCGCGCAGCGCCTCGAGAGCCAACGAGGCCATGCCGGTGGCGCCGGTCCACGCCGTCGACGGAGCGATCATCACCAGCGGAGCGTCGCCCGGCGGCGGCGTCATGAGTTCGTCGCTCGCCTCCCACAACAGCGGCCCGACGACGTGGGCGTTGCCAGGCCAGTCCGGACGCGGCACCTCCAACGCGGGCAGCGTCGCGATCAGCCGCACCGCCGGGCCTTCGCCGCGCGCACGAAGGCCGATCTGTTGCCGGACCAGAGCGCGTTGCCGGTCGCCCTGACGGATCGACCTGGCGGTCATCGCCCGCAACACCGCGTCGCGCAGCCTGCCCCGCATGCCGGTTCCAGGGGCCAGCCCGCTGCCCATCGGCGGCAGCCACCGCGACGGCTCGTACAACGGGTGGGGTGACAGCTGCGCCCACGGCACGCCGAGCAGTTCCGCGGCCATGCTCGCGCCCAGTGCGAGGACGTCGCACACCACGAGATCCGGTGACAGCGCGGCCAGTTGAGGGACCAGAGCCGACGCGAGAGTGCCGGCCTGCGAGTGCAACGCGGCACCGAGGTCCGCGCAGCCGTTCAGGTCCGCGAGCGACAGACCGGTGACCCGTGACGCGGTGATCCCCGAACGAGCGGCGGCCTCGACCCACCGGTCGCCGGTGAGAAGAGACGGTGTGTCGCCGGCCTCCAGGAACCGCAGGCACAGCGCGATCGCGGGCACCACGTGGCCCGGATCGCCTCCGGAGACGACGACTACCCGCACGCGGGTCAGTCAACCACCTTGGCGAAGTGGAACGCCGGAATGACGTAGCCGGAACCCAGGTAGAGCCGGTGGGCGTCGTGCCGGTGCGTGCCGGAGTCCAGGTGGACGCCCACGCAGCCGAGGCGGCGGGCCTCCTCGTCGACCCAGCGGAGCAACGCGCCGGCGTGACCCTGCTTGCGCGCGGTGGAGAGCGTGGTCAGGTCGTCGATGTACAGGTGCGATCCAGCGTAGAGGTTCGTGAGGGGCCGGAACCCCGCCACCGCGGCGACACGGCCGTCGGCGTCGAGAGAGGCCACGAGCCGATAGCCCTCCTTGCGCTGGATCCGCACGGCCGCGACGAAGGCGTCCGCGGACGTGAGGTGCGGGCGGAGCTCACGCATCGTGTCGAACGCCAGCGCGGTGCTCTCGTCGTCGAGTTCGGTGATGTTCACACCGACGATCGTCGACGACGAAGTGGCCTCTCGGTAGACCCATTTCGCGCCCGCATCAAAAGGCCACTTGCAGCGGACCGCGTCCACCGCGGTCGGCAAACGGGTGCGCGCCAACCCGGTGACGATGGCCGTGACGCCGTAACGACCATTGACGGTCGACCGGCTCATTCATACATTCGAGCGCACTTTGTATGAATGAGCCCGGGGAGTTGGTCCGCATGCGGCTCGGCAGGACCGCGGTCGTTCTTGGTGGCAGCGCGGCAGGTCTGTGCACGGCTGGGGCGTTGGCCCCGCACTTCGACGAAGTGGTGGTGCTCGAACGCGACGAGCTGCCGGTGCAGGCCGAGCACCGGCGCGGGGTGCCGCAGAGCAAGCACCCGCACTTCCTGCTGAACTCGGGGCGCCGCGCGATCGGGGCGTTGTTCCCCGGTTTCGAGGAGGCCCTGATCAACGCCGGCGGGCTGCACCTGATGCCGTCGATGGACGCCGCCTACCTCGACGGGGAGGGCTGGTCGGCGCGCAAGAAGGCCGCGATGACGATGATCTACAGCTCGCGCGTCCTCATCGAACGGGTGTTGCGCGACCAGGTGCACAAGCTGGGCAACGTCGTTGTGCGCGAAGGGGTTTCGGTCAGCGGTGTGAGCTGCCGCAGCGGCAGGGTCACCGGGGTGTCAGTCGGCGACGAGCACCTCGACGCCGACTTCGTGGTCGACGCGATGGGGCGAGGATCCGGAGTCGGCAGCTGGCTCGTCGCGGCGGGATGGCCGGAGCCGCAGGTGCGCACGCTCGACGCCAAGGTCACCTACACCTCGCGCTGGTACGAGCTGCCCGCCGAGCCGCCGGCCTCGTGGTGGTGGCGGCATCTGGTGATCATGCCGACGCTGCACAAGGGCGAACACCCGGCCGAGCACGAGTTCCTGGTCAACTTCTTCCCGATCGAGGGCAACCGGGCCATCGCGTGCATGGGCTCGTGGGGTCTCGAGATGCCGCGCACCACCGAGGCGTTCATCGGGTCGGCCCGGCGGGTGCGGACGCCGTTGTTCGCGCAGGCCATGGACAAGTGCACGCCGACCTCGGAGGTGCACCTGACGCGGTCTACGGGCAACAAGTGGCGGCGCTACGACCTGTGGAAGACGCCTCCGCGGCGGCTGGCGTTCGTCGGTGACTCGATCTGCGCGTTCAACCCGTTCTACGCTCAGGGCATCAGCTCGGCGGCGAGCTCCGCGTTGTTGCTGCGCGGGCATCTGGAAGGTGCCACCCAGGTCGACGGCGACTTCTCCGCGCGGTTCCTCGCGGCGCAACGGAAGTCGCTCAACGTGCCGTGGCGCCTGGCGATGGCCCGTGACCAGGGCTACGAGTGCGCGGAAGGCACCGAGAAACCGCCCGAGTGGCGGCGCAAGCTCGTCGCGGCGGTGTCGGGGCCGGCGTTCAGCTTCATCGTCGGTGCGGCACGGGAGTACGCGGTGGTCGACGAGCACTTCGCGAAGGTGTTCAACCTGGACGAGTCGCTGGGCGACATGATGACCAACCCTCGGGTGATAGCGGCACTTCTGCGCTACCGCGTCCGGACCGCGTTGGGGCGTCACCGGGTTCCGTTCGGGTTCGACCCGATGGCCGAGCCTCCGGCCAGGGACTACTCGACGGCGGCGGCGCGATGACCGAGTGCGGGCCGGACGCGGAAGCCGTCACCCGCGGACTCGGGTTCGACTGCCACGACGTCTCCCCCGTCGTCTCCGTGCGGGCGCCGTGGGATCTCGCGAACTGGACGATGCCGCTGCTCGAGGTCCTCGTGATCGCGGGAGCCGTGTTCGCCCTGGTGCACGCCGTCCGGCGACGGCGCGAGGGCGATCCGGTCAACCTCGCGCTGTGGTGGGCTTCGCTGGTCTACCTCTTCGTCATCGAGCCGCCGCTGTACTTCCCGGAGTGGTTCGGGCTCGACGAGATCTACGGCTTCATCTTCGCCCACAACCAGTTCACCATGCAGTTCATGTGGGACCGGCTGCCGCTGTACATCGTGGCGTTCTACCCGATGATCAGCCAGCTCGCCTACGAGGTCGTGCGGGTGCTCGGGATCTTCGCGCACCGCGGCGCGCTGGCCGGGTCGGTGGCCGTGGCGTTCGTCTGCCAGGTGTTCTACGAGGTGTTCGACCACATCGGACCGCAGCTCAAGTGGTGGGCCTGGAACCCGGCCAACGCCATGGTGAACCAGCCCATGATGGGGTTGGTGCCGATGAAGAGCGTGTTGCTGTTCGCTTCGGTGTCCCTGGCTGCCATGACCTATCTGGTCGTGCGGCTGCCAGGACGATGGCGGTGGGTCGCCGGGCTGCTGGCTCCGCTGTCGATGATGATCGCGGGCTTTCCCGCGAGCCTGTTCGGCGCCAACGTCACCGGCCAGGCCTGGGTGCTCGGTGCTGAGCTCGCCCTGATCTGGGTCGCGGGCGGATGGCTGGTCGTTACCGCGCAAGGACTTCCGGGAACATCGGCGTTCGCGCGGTACTACCCGGCGTGCTACCTGGGCGTGATGGCGGTGTTCTGGGTGACCACCTCCGGCGTTCCGATCGTCGGCCTCGTGTACGCGCTCGCGTGCTTCGCCGGGGCCGGGCTGGTGCTGGCGCGGCTCTACCGGACGCGCGTCCTGGTGTAAGGAAAGATGGTGCGCATGGGGCACCACGGATGGCAGGGCAACCCGCCCGGCACGGAGCAGGAGGCACGCCGCCGGATCGTCGACGCGGCGACGGCGTGCCTGGACCGCGCCGGGCTCGCCAAGACCAGCCTCTCCGACATCGCCGCCGAGGCCGGCGTGACCCGGCAGACCGTCTACCGCTACTTCCCGCGGCTGGCCGACATCCTGGGCGCCGTCGCGATCGCGGGCGTCGAGGAGTTCGCCGTCCGGATGCAACGCCACCTGACGTCGTTCGGCAGCCCCGCCGAGGTGGCCGTGGAGTCCGTGGTGTTCGGCGTGCGGGCCGTGCCCGAGGAGCGTTACCTGAGCCTGCTCCTGCAAGCCGACGAGGGAGACTTCTTCACCGGCGCCGTCACGTCGCGCGAATGGCTCGCCCTGGGCGCGCGGATCCTGCGCAACGTGCCGGTCGACTGGGCCGCTGCCGGGGTGAGCACCGAGGAGGACTTCGCCGGGCTGGCCGAGATCCTGATGCGGCTCTTCCTTTCGTTCCTGCGCAATCCGTCGTCGCCGGAAGCCACCGACGACCAGCTGCGGCAGCTGGTTCGCCGGTGGATCGGACCGTCCCTAACCACCTAGTTGGGGTGGGGTGTCGGTCGCGCCCCAGGTCTTGTTCGGCGTCGGGCCGAGGACGTAGGTCAGCCGTCCGCCGTCCCGCACCAGCGACTCCGGTGCCCAAGCCCGGTTCGAGGCCGTTCCGTTGACCGACAACGACTGGACGTACTTGTTCTGCGAGGACGCCTGCGCTGCCTCGATGACGATCGTCTTGCCGTTGGCGCGCCGAATCTCCACCTTCGTGAACAGCGGTGCGGACAGCACGAGCTCGGCGCGGCTCGGCACCTGCGGGTAGATGCCCATCGCGGCGAACAGGTACCACGACGACATCGTGCCGAGGTCGTCGTTGCCGGGGATGCCGCCGGTTCCGGTGGTCCACAACGTGTCCACGATCTGCCGCACGGTCTCCTGCGTCTGGTACGGCCTGCCGAGGTAGATGTACTGCCACGGCGTCTGGATGCTGGGCTCGTTGCCCGCGTCGTAGCGGGTCGGGTCAGCGCCGCTGAGGTCCCAGTTCCCGTTCTGGTCGTGGAAGAAGCCGTCCAGCCGGGCCGCTGCCGCCGCCTTGCCGCCCATGGCCGCGGCCAGGCCCGTCACGTCGTGGTAGACCATCCACGTGTACTGGGCGCTGGTGCCCTCGACGAACCCGGTGCCGGTGCCCGGCGTGAAGTTCGGCGCCCAGGTGCCGTTCGAGGCCCGGTTGCGCATGTAGCGGACGCTCGGGTCGAAGACGTTGCGCCAGTAGCCCGCACGCTGCTCGAACTGCTGTTGCCGCGTGCTGTCGCCGAGCTTCTTGGCCAACTGCGACAACGCGTAGTCGGCGGTGACGTCCTCCAGGGTCTCCGCTGCCGCGCCCCAGCAGTGGCAGCTGTTCGACGGCACGTAATGCAGGCTCTGGTACCGGTCGAGGGACGGACGCTGGCCAGGACACTGGATCGGGCAGCCGTTGTCCGACGTGTCGTTCGCCGTCGGCACCGTGGCCGCCGTGACCAGCGACGCGAAAGCCTTCTGGACGTCGAAGTTGTCCGCACCGAACGCGTACATGCCCGCGATCGCCGGCGCGGACGGATCACCGGACATGACCGCCGTCTTGCCATTGTTGTGCAGCCAG
Source organism: Lentzea sp. NPDC005914 (assembly GCF_040629405.1). Lineage (NCBI taxonomy): Bacteria > Bacillati > Actinomycetota > Actinomycetes > Pseudonocardiales > Pseudonocardiaceae > Lentzea > Lentzea sp. NPDC005914. The sequence continues at coordinate 189,616 of NZ_JBEXVQ010000015.1, forward strand.
CGATCCCATTCGCCGCCGCGCTGGTCGGCGTAGTTCAGGAGCGACTGGGCGTAGTCGCCGGCGACCCGCGGTTCCAGCAGGGCGAGCATCTGCACCTGGGACCGGTAGACGTCCCAGCCGGAGAAGGTGCCGTACTGCGCCGTCTGGCCCGCGCTCAGCCGGTAGGTGCGCAGATCCGAGCCGAGGTACTCGCCGTTGACGTCGTTGGCGAGACTCGGCTGCAGCAACGCGTGGTACAGCGCGGTGTAGAAGACCGTGCGTTGCGCGGTGGTCCCGCCCGTCGCCTGGATGCGGTTGAGCGCCTGTTCCCACTGCGCCCGTGCCGCTGCCCGCACGGTGTCGAAACCGCTGCTCGGCGGGTTCTCCGCGGCCAGGTTCGCCTGCGCGTTCGCCACGCTGACGTACGAGATGCCGACTCGCGCGGTGACGGTGCCGGGCTCGAAGCCGACGTAGCCGCCCGAGCCCTTGCCGGCCCGCTGCGTGAACCCCTCGCCGCCCTGACCGGAAGTGCTGCCAGGGGACAGGGTTCCGTCGCGCCACGTGCCGTACGAGGTGATCGGCCGGTCGAACTCCGCGGTGAAGAACAGCCGGTAGTAGACGCGCTGGTTCGCCGCACCGCCCGAGGTGCGCCCGCAGAACCCGCCGCCGTCGACCGATCCGGTCACCCTGCGCCCGGCCGGGTCGATCCGCACCGACGCGTTCCCGCTGCCGTTCAACGAGTTCGAGGTGCGGAACAGCAGGTTCGCCGGCCGTCCAGCGGGGAACGTGAACCGCCCGGTCCCGGTCCGCTCGGTGGCGGTCAGCTCGACGTTCACCCCGGAGTCGAGCCCGACCCGGTAGTAGCCGGGCGAGGCGCTTTCGTTGGCGTGCGAGAAGTTGCTCGCGTAGACCTGGTCGGTGCTGTCGGCCGAGGGAGACGACGTCACGTCCCCGGCGTGCGGCATGATCGGGATGTCCCCGGAAGCGCCCGGCGTGCAGCCCGTCCCGTTGAGGTGCGTCAACCCGAAGCCCCGGATGCGCCGCACGTCGTACTGGTAACCCCCGGCCGCCCCGGCACCGGTCTGGTCACCTCTGGTCGTGGTCGGACTCCACGAGAGCATGCCGAACGGCCGCACCGCGCCGGGATAGACGTTGCCCGCGTTGGTGGTGCCGATGAAGGGGTTCACGAAGGAACTCAGATCCTGTTGCGCCGCGGCCGGCGACACCGCTGCCACCGTCGCCGCGACCGTCGCGCACGCCACGAACAGCGTCCTGAAACGCATGGTTCCCGCTCCTCACCGCGGCGGCGGTCTGTGACAACGTTGTCAAAGCTCGAGTCTCACGCGGGTCCAGCTTGGCAGCTCGACCGGGGGCCGCCCACCGCCGAAAGAAGGGTCACGGTCACGGTGATTTCGTGGGCGGGCAGGGATTCACGGCTTGCAGCGTGATCGCACCCAAGACCCGCGCGAACAGAACGCGGCCGCTCGCACCCGAGTCACCCTTCGACCCGCACGAACGGGGACAGCGTGATCGCACCCGAGTCCCGCGCGAACGGGACGAGACGGCCCACCCTCTCTTCGAAGCGATGGTGGGCCTGCGCTCGATCTCGAAGCGTGGCACCCCGTTCTGATTAGTTTCATTCACCACTGAAACTACGAAGACCACGAGCATAACCCGCCGCCGACATCGACCTGCCCCCACCCGCAGCAGATCAGCTCGCAAACCGCCCCACCGCCACAAACGCGGCCAGCAGCAGCAGAACCATGTTGACGGGCAACGACTTCGTCTCCCCCAGCTTCAGGTGCACCCGAGCTGCGAAGACCTGCACGATCACCAGCCCAACAGCGGCGATCGGCGTGAGCACGGGCATGATCCCCGTCAACTCCGGCAGGACGAGCCCAAGCGCTCCCAGCACCTCGACCGCGCCGATCGCCTTCACAGCACCGTCGGTCATGTCCTTGGCCCACTCGAAACTCCCGGAAGCCACCATCTGCTCACGCGACCGAAAGAGCTTCATGAGGCCGGCCGCCAGATAGGCCGCCGCCAGGAGACCCTGCACCACCCACAGCGCGATGTTCACCGCATACTCCAATGCTTACGACTTGTGCGTAGCGGGATGATCTGTGAGTTTTGGAGACCTGCAAAAGGCACATCCGTGTATGTGTCCAGGAAAGCGAGGTGTGCTGTGACCAGGCTCACGCGCACGTGCCCGCCGCCGATGAACGACGGCGGCGCGGTCCGCGAGGTGCTGGACCGCATCAGCGACAAGTGGAGCCTGCTGGTCATCGGCGCGCTGCGGTCGGGGCCGTTGCGCTTCGGCGAGCTGGAGAAGGGCATCACCGGCATCTCCCAACGCATGCTCACACTGACGTTGAAGCACCTCGTCGAGGACGGCCTGGTCAGCCGCACGGCGTACCCGGAGGTGCCGCCGCGCGTCGAGTACGAGGTCACTGAGCTGGGCATGACGCTGGTGCCGCTGGTGATCGCGCTCGCCGAGTGGGCGATCGAGCACCGCGACGAGATCAACGCCAACCGCAGCGGCGCACCGGCACCCCGGAGTGTGTCCTCTTAGGACCTCTGGGCGAGGATGGGCGCATGAACTCGTTGCTGCTCGCCGCGGCGTTCGCCGTGGTCGTCAGGTCACTGGCGGCGAACCGGCTGGACCGGTGGCACCTCGGCGCGCCGATCGTGATGGTGCTGGCCGGGGTGGCGGTCGGGCTGTTCAACGAGAACTCGATCTCGGCCGGTCTCAACACCGAGTCGGTGCAGCACGCGGCGGAGATCATCCTCGCGGTGCTGCTGTTCGTCGACGCCACCGAGGTGCGCGCCGGCAGGTTGTGGGGTGCCTATCCCGGGCTCGTAGCGAGGGTGCTGCTCGTCGCCATGCCGGTGAGCCTCGCGCTGGCGGCGTTGCTGGGCTGGTTGCTGTTCCCGAGCCTGTCGTGGGCCGTGCTGCTGCTGGTCGCGTGCGTGACGGTGCCGACCGACTTCGCCCCGGCGGAACGGGTGGTCCGCGACCCCGCGCTGTCGGTGCGGGTCCGCGGCACGCTGAACGTCGAGAGCGGCTACAACGACGGCATCGTCTCTCCGCTGTTCCTGTTCGCGTTGATCCTGGCCGGCGACAACTCCCAGGAACGGACGCCGCTCGAGGCGCTGGCGACGGTGCTGCCGTTCGCGGTCAAGGCGCTCGTCGCCGGTGTCGTGATCGGGGCACTGCTCGGCTGGCTCATGGACCGCGCGCACCAGGCCGGGTGGGTGAGCAGCCAGTCCGCGCGCGTCGCCGTGCTGCTGGCACCTCTGCTGACCTACACGGCCACCGTCGCGATCGACGGCAACGGCTTCGTGGCCTCGTTCGTCTGCGGCATCGCGTTCCGCTACGTGCACCGGCTTCTCAAGGCCCGCCGGGTCCACAAGGGACGCGCGGAGGCCCGTTCCGACGAGCTCGACACGGACCTGCACCTGCTGGAGGACGTCACCGGGCTGCTCACGATGACGATGTGGTTCGTCGTGGGCATCGCCGCCGTCCTGATCTTCTCCCTGGGCGTCTCGTGGCAGGAGGTGCTCTTCTGCGCCGCCGTGCTCACGGTGATCCGCATGGTGCCGGTGTTCCTCGCCTTCATCGGGTCGAGGTTGTCCACCAAGGACCGCGTGCTCGTCGGGGCGCTGGGGCCGCGCGGCACGACGACGATCGTGTTCGGGCTGCTGGCGTTCAACAAGCTGCCGGAGGGCTCGGCCGCCGACACGATCCTGACGATCACCGTGCTGTGCGTGCTGGGCAGCGTCGCACTGCACGGCATCGGCGCGGGGCCGATCGCCCAGTGGCTGTCTAAGCGGAGGTCACCAGCAGGTCGATGACGCCCGGCAACTCGGCGCGCAACGCGGCGATGGTCTCGGTGTTGCCGGCCAGGTGGTGCAGCAGCGCGCGCTGGAAGATGCCGTCCAGCGTCACGTAGGCGGTGCCCGGTGAGGCGGCGGGCGTGCCGTCGCGCAGCTCGGCGTAGCGGCTGACCACCCGCCACACCATGTCCTCCCGGTGGCCGTCGATCTCCAGCACGTCCGCGCGGAAGTACTCCTCGTACAGGCTCTGGTTGCGCAGGTCGTACCAGAGGCGGTGCAGCGTCGCGTCCTGCACGAGGGTGTCGAAGAACATCGCCACGAACTCGTCGCACAGCTGCTGCGCGCTGGTCGCGTGCGCGACGACCTCGTCGTACTTGGTCACGCAGACCCGCTCGTACTGGCGGACCGCCTCGATGATCAGGTCGCGCTTGTCCGTGAAGTAGTAGTGCAGGACGCCGTGGGAGAACTCGGAGTTCTGCGCGATCTCCCGCAGGCTCGTGCGGGCGTACCCCAGCTCGGCGAGCGTGTGCAGCGTCGCCACGGCGAGCTCGGTCCGCCGGGCGTCGAACTTGTCGACCTGCCGGCGGGCGATCTTGTCCAGTTTCCGCTGACTCTGATTCTCCTGGGCGACATCCGTCACGCCGCCGATCGTAGCTCTGTTTGCGACAACCGCTGACCATTCGTCCAAAAAATCTTGGACAGTCGTCAAGGAAAAACTTGACGACTGTCAAGTTCCCACTAGGGTGTGACCCAACTCACCTCAGGAGGCGACGCAATGACGAGCTATCAGCTGAGCGGACGGAAAGCGCTGGTCACAGGGGGTGCGCGGGGTCTGGGCGCGGGCATGGCCGAGGCGCTGGCCGCGGCCGGGGCGGCGGTCCTGATCGGCGACATCCTCGAGGACGAGGGCAAGCAGACCGCTCAGACGTTGCGCGACTCGGGTGCGACGGCGGAGTTCGTGCCGTTGGACGTCACCGACGACGCGAGCTGGGCCTCGGCGGTGAGCACGGCGGTCGACGCGATCGGCGGGCTCGACATCCTCGTCAACAACGCGGGCATCGAGATCACCAGCCTGATCACCGAGCTGGAGGCCGCCGACATCCGCAGGATGCTCGACGTCAACGTGCTCGGCACCGCCCTCGGCATGAAGCACGGCCTGCGCGCCATGCGTCCGGGCGGCGCGGCGGGCAACGGCGGTTCGATCATCAGCGTCGCGTCCGTCGCCGCGACCATCGCCTTCCCCGGCATCAGCGTGTACTCGGCGACCAAGTCCGCCATCGACCGGCTCACCAGGGTCGCCGCCGCAGAATCCGGCAAGCTCGGCTACGGCGTGCGGGTCAACTGCATCTACCCCGGCCTCACCCCCACCGCGATGGGCAACCAGCTCGCCGTGGACTGCGCCGCGCTCGGCCTGTTCCCCTCACCGGAAGCCGCCGCGGGCGCGGTCGTCGAGCTGACCCCGCTCGGCCGGCTCGGACAGGTCGACGACATGGCCGACGCCGTGGTGTTCCTCGCCTCCGACGCCTCGAAGTTCATCACCGGAGCGGGTCTTCCGGTCGACGGCGGGATGGGGATGTGATGAGCAAGCCTGTCGTCGTCTACGGCGCCTCCGGCTACACGGGCCGCCTGATCTGCGAGTACCTGCGCGAGTACGGCGTCCCGTTCCTCGCCGCGGGCAGGGATGCCAAGCGGGTCAAGGAAGCCGTCGACGCGGTGCCCGGCATCGACACCGTCGACTACGAGGTGCTGGAGGTCGAGCACACCGAGGCGGCGCTGACCGAGGCGTTCGCCGGGGCCAAGGTCGTGCTGAACACCGTCGGCCCGTTCTCCCGCTACGGCCACGAAGCGGTGCGGGCAAGCCTCAACGTCGGCGCGCACTACACCGACACCAACGGCGAGCAGGACTGGATGATCGACGCCGACGAGCAGTACGGCGCCGAGTTCGCCGCCCAGCGTCTGCTGCTCTCCCCCGGCATCGCGCAGATGTACACGGTCGGCGAGATCGCCGCGCAGATCTGCCTGGAGCAGCCCGGACTGGACACTTTGGACATCGGGGTGTTCTGGAAGGGTTATCCCACGGTCGCTTCCACGAACACGATCCTCACGAACGCCGCGTTCGCCAAGGCGTACTACCTGGAGCAGAACCAGTACGTGGAATGGCCGGCGGACGCGGGGCTGTACGAGCTCGTGGTGCCCGGCCAACACGAACTGGGCCTGGCGCTGCCGTGGGGCGGCACAGCACATCCGGTGTGGTTCAAGAAGGATCCGCGGGTCGCGTCCGTGCGGGCACTCGGCGGCGTGTTCAACCGGCCGTTGATGCTCGGTGTGCCGCAGATCGTCACGGCGGCGCTGCAGCAGATGGAAGGCAAGTCGGACGAGGAGAAGTACCGGATCGTCGACGAGTTCTCCGCTCAGGTGCGGAGTGAGATGCCGCCGCGCGAGAACCCGCGGATCAACATCTCCCTGGACTCCGTGCACGCGTCCGGACCGCTCGGCCGCGCGCACTGCGTCATCCACGGCAACTGCAACTACAAGCAGACGGCGTTGCTGAACGTGCACGCCGCCGTGCACCTGCTGCAGGACGCGCCGCGCCGGGTCGGGTTCGCGTCGGGCTGCCAGGCGTTCGGGCACCGGGAGCTGCTGGGCGCGCTGCGGTCGTTCGGCCTGGTGCTCGACCCGATCCTCGAAGTGCACCGCTGATGCGTCTCAGCGACTACCTCGACAAGGGCGCGTCGCTCGGAGGCGACGCGCCCTGCCTGACGATCGGCGGCGTCTCGCAGACCTACGCCGAGGTGCAGCAGCGCACGAATGCGATCGCGGGAGCGTTGCAGGACAGCGGAATCGGGCCCGGTGATCGCGTCGCGGTGCTGTCCGCCAACGACCCGCTGGCGCTCACGTGCGTGTTCGGCATCTCGCGGGCCGGCGCGGTGTGGTGCCCGGTCAACCCCCGCAACGAGGCGGCGGAGAACCGGGAACTGCTCGACCTGTTCGGCTGCCGGTGCCTGTTCTTCCAGTCCCAGTTCGCGCCACTCGTTTCCCGCATCCGCGGTGAGCTGCCGGCGCTGACCACGTTGGTGTGCCTGGACGGTGAGGCCGAGGGAGCGGTCACGTTCGCCGAGTGGCTCGCGCGCCACGGCCGGGAGCCCTCGCCGGTGACCGTGGCCGACGACGATCTCTGCGTTCTCGCGGGTACCGGTGGCACCACCGGGAGGCCCAAGGGCGTGCGGCTGACAGGGCACAACCTGGAGACCGCGACCGCGCTGACACTGATGAGCTACCCGTTCGGCGTCCGGCCGCGCTACCTCGCGCTCGCGCCGCTCACGCACTCGGCGGGCGTGCTCACGTTCCCGAGCATGACGCTGGGCGGCGAGACCGTGATCATGCCGGCGCCGGACCTCGGCGAGTTCCTCCGGCTGATCGAACACCACCGGATCACGCACGCGTTCCTGCCGCCGACCGTGATCTACGGGCTGCTCGACCACCCGGCGCTCGACTCGACGGACCTCAGTTCGTTGCGCTGCCTCTGGTACGGCGCCGCGCCGATGTCCCCGGTGCGACTGAACGAGGCGCTGCGGCGGATCGGGCCGGTGATGGGTCAGCTGTTCGGGCAGACCGAGGCACCGAACATGATCGCCACGCTCTCCCCCGCCGACCACTTCCTGCCCGACGGCTCGATCGCGGTCGACCGGCTGTCGTCGGCGGGCAGACCGACCCCGCTGACCCAGGTCGCGATCATGGCTCCGGACGGTGCTGTGCTGCCCCCTCGCTCACGCGGCGAGATCGTCGTCCGCGGGCCGCTGGTGATGGCCGGCTACCACGAGAACCCCGCCGCGACGGCCGAGGTCAGCGCGTTCGGCTGGCACCACACGGGCGACATCGGCTACCTCGACGAGGACAACTACCTGTACATCGTCGACCGGGCCAAGGACATGATCATCACCGGTGGGTTCAACGTGTACTCGGCCGAGGTCGAGCAGGCGTTGCAGGCGCATCCCGCGGTCCAGGACAGCGCGGTGGTCGGGCTGCCCGACGAGAAGTGGGGCGAGCGGGTCACCGCCGTCGTGCAGCTGCGGGTGTCCGGTGACGCCGACCCCGCCGCGTTGATCGCGTTCGTGAAGGAGCAGCTGGGCAGCGTGAAGGCGCCGAAGCAGGTCGAGATCTGGCCCGACCTGCCCCGGTCCAAAGTGGGCAAGGTGCTCAAAGCCGAGATCAGGCAACGACTCACATGACGACGACCTGACGCACGGCCTCGCCGGACGCCAGTTTGGCGAACCCGTCGTTGATCTCGGTCAGCTGCAACCGGCCGGACAGCAGGCCGTCGACGGGCAGCTTGCCCGCGCGGTAGAGGTCGATGAACCGCGGGATGTCGCGGCGCGGCACGCACGAGCCCAGGTAGCTGCCCTTGAGCGTGCGTTCCTCGGCGACGAGGTTCAGCGCGGGCAGGGTGACGGTCCGGTCCGGGTGCGGCAGGCCGACCGTGACCGTCGTGCCGCCCACAGCCGTTGCGGCGTAAGCCTGTTCGAGCACGGCCGCGACGCCGGTCGTGTCGATGACCTTGTCCGCGCCACCACCGGTCAGCTCCCGGACGTGCGCGACGACGTCCGGTCCGCCGGCGGCTTCGTGCGTCGCGCCGAGCGTGAGTGCCAGCTGCCGTTTGTGTTCCACGACGTCCACCGCGACGACCTGGGTCGCACCCGCCGTGACCGCCGCGAGCACCGCGGCCAGGCCGACGCCGCCGAGGCCGAACACCGCGACCCGGTCCCCCGGTGTCACCTGAGCGCTGTAGAAGGCCGCGCCCGCACCGGTCAGCACGGCGCACCCGAACAACGCGGCCACGTCGAGCGGCAGGTCGGGTGGGACGAGGGTGGCCGACCGGTCGGAGATCACGGTGTACTCGGCGAAACCGGACACCCCGAGGTGGTGGTGCGGCCGTGTGCCGTCCGGGAGCGTCCACCGGCGGTGCCCGCTGAGCAGCGTGCCCTCGCGGTTCGCGGCCGCGCCCGGTTGGCACAGCGCCTGTCGCCCGGAGGCGCACGGACGGCAGGCGCCGCACGCCGGGACGAACGACAGCACGACGTGGTCACCCGGCTTGAACTCGGCGTTCGGTCCCGCCTCGACGACCTCGCCCGCCGCCTCGTGGCCCAGCACCATCGGCAAAGGCCGGATGCGCGAGCCGTCAATCACGGACAGGTCGGAGTGGCACAGGCCGGTGGCGTGCACCTTGATGAGCACCTCGCCGGGACCGGGCGGGTCCAGGTCGAGGTCGACGATCTCCAGCGGCCCGCCGACACCGGTGAGCACCGCACCTCGGGTCTTCACGCGACCACCACGCCTTCCATCGCCGTGCGCAGGTGCGCGGGGATCTCCACGGGCTTGCGGGTCGTCCGGTCGACGAACACGTGCACGAAGTGGCCTTCCGCCACGACGTCGTCGCTTCCCTCGACGAAGAACCCGACCTCGTAGCGCACGCTCGACCGGCCGAGGTGCCCGACGCGCAGCCCGGCGTCCACCGCGTCCGGGAACGAGATCGAGGCGCGGTAGTTGCAGTGCGACTCGACGCACAGCCCGATCTGCTGCCCGGCCTGGATGTCCAGGCCCGCGGCGATCAGCCACGTGTTGATCACGGTGTCCATGAACGCGTAGTGGACGACGTTGTTCACGTGCCCGTAGACGTCGTTGTCCGCCCATCGGGTCGGAATCTGCTGCCAGTGCCGGTAGTCGTCGCGCGAGGTGCTCACGGCCTCACCCTAGCCACGACCACTTCGATCAGGCGGGCTGGAACAGCTCGACCGGGTTTCCCGCCGGGTCGTCGAGCACGATCTGCTGTCCGCCGGGGCCTTTTACGACATCGCTGCGGAACTCGACGCCCGCGTCGCGCAGCCGGGCCACCTCGGCCTCGATGTCGGTGACGATCAGGTGGATGCGGTTCCAGCCGCCGGGGCCGGGCCTGGTGCCGTCGGGCATGGGGCGCCCGGCGGAGCTGGCCGGGCCGCTGAGCAGCAGGCGCAGGTTGCCTCGCACGACGTCGGCGAAGGCCGGGGCGAAGTTCGTGCGCACCTCGAAGCCGAAGTGCGTGGTGTAGAAGGCGAGCGCGGCGTCTACGTCGTCGACGAGATACCGCACGCTCACCAGGCCGGTCAGCTCGGTGGTCATGTCAGGCCTCCTGATGGACGGGCAGAAATCGGATGCGGGTGTCGAGCTCCGCGGCGACGCCCCGGAAGTCGGCGAGGTCGTCGGGGTCGGGCAGGCTCCAGTGGATCAGCCGCGGCGTGCCGGGGAACGCGGGCAGCACCTCGCGCACGCGGTCGCACAGGCTGATGACCAGGTCGAACCTGGTGCGGCGCACGGTGTCCAGGTGCGTGGGCTCGTGGCGCAGCGTGACGCCGTACTCGGCCATCGCGCGGATCGCGTTGGGGTGCAACGGTTTCGGCCGGCTGCCGGCGCTCGTCACCTCGACCCGCCGGGCCCGGTGCCGCAGCAGCGCCTCGGCCATCGGGGAACGACCGCTGTTGCCGGTGCACACGAACAGCACCCGTGATCTCGCGGGCGCCGGGCGGTGGCCGTCGAAAGCGGGATGCAGTGCTGTGCCCGCGTCGGACCACGCTTGCTCGCACCGCTTTAAATCGAGGTGGTAATAGGTGTCGCGGCCGTCGAAACTGCTGCGCCGTGACGTGACCAGTCCAGCGTCCCGCAGCTGCTTGAGGTGATAGGACACGAGGTTCTGCGGCTGTTCGACGGCGGCCACCAGCTCGCGCACCCGGCGGTCGCCAGCGGACAGTTCGCGGGCCAGCTGCCACCGCAACGGCTCCCCCATCAGTCGCAGGAACAGCGGCAACGCTCCATCTTCCGTCGGCACACCCCTCACGATACATCAATCCAGCTTGATGTACATGCTCCCATTTCAATTAATCATCCGTTGCATTCAGAAATGCCATTCGATTAATCATTCGGTTAGCGTGCCGGTATGCGAAGCACTTTCCAGGGGTATCTGCGTGCTGTCCGCAATCCACCTTTCCGGCGCTTCTGGCTGGGCATGATGGTGTCGCGGTGCGGCAGCGCGTTCACCGTCGTCGCGTTGTCGTGGCTGGTGCTGGACCTCGCCGGGCCGCGCGAGCTCGGCCTGGTGCTGCTGTGCTCCGGGCTGCCGATCCTGGTGTGCGGCCCGGTCGCGGGCAGGCTGCTGGACCGGTGTCCGGTCCGGCTGCTGCTGGGCTGGGACAACGCGCTGCGCGGGCTGCTCGTCGTGCTCCTCGCGGTGCTCCACCACTTCGGCCGGCTCGGAGTCGTCCACCTGTGCGTGGTCGCCGCCGCCGGCGCGGCGCTCGCGGCGGTCAGCGAGGTGGCCGAGGGCGTGCTGGTCCCGCGACTCGTGGACGACGCCGATCTCGAGTCGGCGAACTCGCTGATCTCGGTGAACTGGGAGCTCGCGTACGTCGCGGGACCTCCCGCGGCGGGGTTCCTCGTCGGCACGGCCGGGATCGGCGCGGCGCTCGTGGCCGACGCCGTCAGCTTCGCCGTGATGAGCTGGCTGTCCTTCGGGCTGCCGGATCTGCGGGCGCGGGCCGAGACCGCGAGACGACCGGCTTTCGCTGTGCTGACGAGGTATCCGGCGGCAGTGGTGCTCACGTTCTGCGCCGCCGGGTTCCTGTTCCTCAGCGGGGTGACCGATCTGCTGTATCCGGTCTACGCGCGCAACGTGCTGCACGACGGCGCTTTGGCGTTCGGCGTGCTGCTCGGTGTGGCGGGAGCGGGCGGGCTGTGCGGTGTCCTGTGTGGACTACCGCTGTTCCTGCGGCTGCCGGTGAGAGCACGGCTCCCCGCGGTGATCGCGGCCGGGGCGCCCGCGTTGGCCGGGTTGGCGTTCACGAGCGACCTCGTGGTCGCGGCCGTGCTCGTCGCGCTGGCGTCGTTCCTGTGGGCGCCGTTCTACGCCATCGAACGTTCGTCGTTCCAGCGGGCAGTTCCGGACGAGGTGCGCGGCCAGGCCACCGGTGCCCGCGCCGCCGTGACCTCGCTCGGGTTCCCGCTCGGCAGCGCGGCGGGCGGTCTGCTGCTGTCAGGGCCGGTCGCCACGGCGGTGATCGTGCTCGCCGTGGCGCACCTCCTGCTCGCGGTCACCCTCGGGCGCGGACTGCCACGCCGCTAGAAACCACAGCCCTCCGGTGACCACGTGTTGTCGCTGGCATTGCTGCCGTCGGCCCGCACGACCCGCACCTGGACGCACAGCGCGCCCGGCGCGTAGAGCTCGATCGACGGTGACTCGACCGTGCCCGACTTCAGGTCGTCGTTGGTGCGCCAGGCGAACTTGTCACCGGCCACCGGCGAGGGGTAGGTCCACGTGAACTTCAGCGTCGTGGGGTTGACGCGGGTGACGTTGACGGCCACCTTGCTCGACGGCCCGCCCGTCCCCTCCGCCGCCGCGTTCTGCGGCTGCACCTTGTCGGACGGCGGCAGGGTGTCGTCCTGGAGCAACAGGACCCCGCTGGTGCCGATCACACCGACGGCGACCGCGGCGACCGTCGCGTACACCGGCCAGCGCTTCCGCTTCGGCTTCTGCGGTGCGTGGTCCACGTGGATGGCGACAGCGTCCGGAGTGGACGCCTGGCCCGTTCCGCGCAGGATCTCCCGCAACCGCAGCCCGAACTCCTCCGCGGACCGCGGGCGCAACGCGGGGTCGGCCGCCATCGCCTGGTGCAGCAACGCTTCCAGTGGCTGCGGAGCCCGGCGCGTCGGCGGAGGGCTGCCGCGCAGGACGCGTTGTTCCAGGGCGGCGTGCGAGTTGTCGCCGCGCGGCACCACGAACGGCGGGTACCCGGCGAGCAGGTGCCACAGCGTCGCGGCGAGCGAGAAGACGTCAGTGCTGGCGCTGTAGGAGCCGCTCGCGACCACCTCGGGCGCGGTCCAGGGCAGACGGTCTCGGCCCAGCACGCCGAAGTCGGTCAGGCAGGCCTGGCCGCCCTCGTCGAGCAGCACGTTGGCGGGCTTCACGTCGCGGTGCACGACACCGGCCCGATGTGCGGCCTGCAGCGCGTCCGCGATCTGGATGCCGATCTCCAGCACGCGCTCGAACCGCAGCGGTGCCAGGGCGCCGGCGTCACCTCCCGGGTAGTGCTTCATCACCAGGTACAGCAGACCTGCGCGGGTCCGTCCGGCTCGGTGCACGGTGACGATGCCGGGGTGCCCGAGACCGAGCGCCGTCCGCATCTCGGCCGCGCGCGCCGGGTCGATGAGCAGTTTGACCGCCACCTCACCGCCGTCATCGCGGTACAGGTGCACGTTCTTGCCGAGCGGTCGGACGTACCGGAAGCCGGGGAGCTCCGGTAACTCCTCTGTCATTCGCCACCTCGTTGCCAAGCGCCTGCGGTCAGGTGGCCCCGCCCACCTTCCGCTGACTGAGTAATCCACCTCGGCTCGACTGTCAACGGTCAACCACCAGTTGAGACGACCCGTAGTGGTCGGCGATAGCCGCCGCGCGACGGTGCAGGGCGGTGCGTAACGACTGCGGGGCCAAGGCTTCTGCCTGAACACCAAGCTGCCACAGCGCCCACTCGGCGTGCCACAAATCTTGGAACACAACTTCCAGCCGAAGCCAGCCGTCCGCGTCTCGCTCGGCGGCGCGGACGGCCACCGCGGTGGTCAGCAGGTCGTCGTGGCGGGCCGGGTCCACCCGCAGCAGGACGGCGATGTGGCCGTCGGACAGGAACTGCGCGCACCGCTCCCGCCAGACCCGGTCCAGGTCGACCTCAGGTGGCCGCTGGGCCGGCTCCGGCAGCGCCTGCGCGGCCAGCACGCGCGACAGCCGGTAGGTGCGGTCGGCGCCGGATCTCGTCGCCAGCAGATAACCGCGGTCGCGAACCGTGACCAGGCCGATCGGGTCGACCGTGCGCCACCGCGGTGCCTGGTTCGTGGCCTCGTAGTGCAGGCGCAACCGGTGCCCGGCGAGGACCGCGCGCCGGATCTCGGTCATCGCCGCGGCGGGCACCTCCTCGGTGGCGGCGCGCCGGGGCAGCAGGTCGGTCTCGGGCTCGACCAGGAACCGCCGGGCGGCGTCGCGATGGCTTTCCGGCAGTGCGTCGGCCACCTTGCGCATGGCCGACGCGAACGCGGGGCCGAGCCCGAACACCTGCTCGCGGCCCGCGGTCAGCAACGCGAGCGCCTCGTCGTGGTTCAGGCCGGTGAGCTCCGTCTGGAAACCGGGCAGCAGCGCGAACCCGCCGTGGCGGCCGCGTTCGGCGTAGACGGGCACGCCTGCGGCGGACAGTGCCTCGATGTCCCGCAGCACCGTCCTGGTCGACACCTCCAGCTCGCGGGCCAGCGCAGGAGCGGACAGCCGGCCCCGCTGACGCAGCAGCAGCACGAGCGAGACCAGCCGGTCGGCGCGCATGGCCCGAAAACTACCGGAATACACGACACAGGGTGTCGTGATTGGTTGCGAGGCTGGTGATCACCGAACCGAATGGAGCTGAAGTGGCAGTGCAACGAACGGCCGTCAATCCCGTCGCCTGGTCGGCCGAGCTGGGTTTCAACCAGGGTGAGCTCGTCTCCGGGCACACCAGGACACTGTTCTGCTCGGGACAGACCTCGATGGACGGTGACGGCAAGCCGCGGCACGACGGCGACATGGCCGCTCAGCTGGCGCTGAGCCTCGACAACCTCGAAGCTGTGCTCGAGGAGGCCGGCATGGCGCTCGCGAACCTGGTGCGGCTCAACGTCTACACGACGGACGTCGACGAGCTGTTCCCGCATTACGGCGTCCTGGCGTCACGGCTGGGTGCCGCGGGGGTCGCGCCTGCCACGACGATGCTCGGGGTGACGCGGCTGGCGATCCCGGGCCAGCTGGTCGAGCTCGAAGGGACCGCCGTCGCGTGATCAAAGTGGTGACGATCGGCGTCTACGGCTTCGACGCCGAGTCATTCCTGCAACGCCTGCGGCAGGCCGGGGTCGGCCTGCTGCTCGACGTCCGGCAGCGTCGCGGTGTGCGCGGACCCGAGTACTCCTGGGCGAACTCCCAACGGCTGCAGGCCGCCCTCGCCAGTGCGGGGATCGCCTACGAGCACCACGCCGAGCTCGCCCCGACAACGGACATGCGGCGGCTCCAGTACGCCGAGGACGATCGGCTGGGGGTCGGCAAGCGGTCCCGTCACGAGCTAGCGGACGAGTACATCCGCCGGTACACCACCGAGATCCTCGCCCGTGCCGACCTCGCGCCGATCGCGTCAGGTGACGGGGTGTCGGCGTTGTTCTGCGTCGAGGCCGATCCGGAGGCGTGCCACCGGTCGCTGATCGCTCAGCGGCTGGCCGACGAGTTCGGTGTCGCGGTCGAGCACGTTCGTCCGGTTTAGAGCACCTTCAGCAGGCGCTGGACGTCGGCCTCGAACCCGTCGGCCATCCACCGTTCGAACGCGAGCTTGTCGTCGCGGTTGCGTTCGAGCGAGTTGACCTCGCGGTAGAGGTCGTCGTCCGGCGCCTTCTTGTTGAGGAAGTGCATGTGCTCCAGCACGACGTCGGGCAGGTAGCGGATGCGGTCCAGGCGCTTGCCGAGCGCCAGCCAGCAGTTGTCGAGGTAGAGGTGCACCAGGCCGGACGGGGCCATGTAGCCGAGCGTGGCGATGATGTACGCGGTCATCGCCACGCCGGTCGGCAGCCGCTCGCCCTGCAGCAGGTCGTTGCCGTAGACGAAGCCGGAGCCCAGTTCGCGCAGCGCCGCGGTGAAGTGCTCGTCCCAGCCGAGGGTGCGCGGATGGTGGTCGTCGCCGATGAAGCCGATCGCCCGGTACCGGCCGGTCGCGACGGCCTGTGCCGAGACGGCGTTGAGGGTGCCCGCGAGCCACCGCCGGGGACCGACCACCCAGTGTGGCGGGCGCAGCGTCCCCCAGTCCTTCGTGGACCGGACCGCGCGGCTCTCGTCGAGGGACGGGTCGTCCTCGTCCAGCGCGATCCACAGTTCGGTGTCGCCGGTGGTCGTCTCGGCCCACGCGTCGAGCAGGGCGGCGATGTTGTGAGGGCGTGCCCGGGACGGCACGATCATGAGCAGCTCGGTCATCGCGATCACCGTACCGCTGCCATGACATCTGTCATGGCGCAGTCGTGACAGCTGAGCCGGGCCCGGGCAGGCGTGGGCACCGAGCATTGAGGCATGACGGAGACAGCAGTGCGAGCCGGCGCCGCGGTGGCGCTGAGCGGGGTGCGGAAGCGGTTCGGGGAAGTCCGCGCGGTCGACGGGATCGACCTGGTGATCTCTCCTGGCGAGGTGGTCGCGCTGCTCGGACCGAACGGGGCCGGGAAGTCGACGACGGTGGACATGTTGCTCGGTCTGTCCACTCCGGACGGCGGGGCGATCAGCGTGTTCGGCAGGTCGCCGCGCGAGGCGGTGGTGGCCGGGCAGATCTCGGCGATGCTGCAGAGCGGGGCGTTGCTCGACGACGCGACGGTGGCCGAGGCGGTCGGGCTGATCGCGGCCCTGCACCGCAGGCCGATGCCGGTGGCGCGGGCGTTGGAGCAGGCGGGGATCGCCGATCTGGCGAACCGCAAGTGCACCAAGCTCTCCGGTGGCCAGAAGCAGCGGGTGCGGTTCGCGCTGGCGTTGGTGTGCGAGCCGGATCTGCTGGTGCTCGACGAGCCGACGGTCGCGATGGACGTGGAGACGCGGCGGGCGTTCTGGCAGCAGATGCGCGCCTACACGAACACGGGCAGGACGGTGTTGTTCGCGACGCACTACCTGGAGGAGGCCGAGGAGTACGCCGACCGCGTGGTGCTGATGCGCTCGGGGCGGATCGTGGCGGACGGGTCGGTGGCGCAGGTGCGGGCCGCGGTGTCCGGGCGGACGTTGCGCGCGGTGGTGCCGGGCGCTTCCGACCTGGACCTGCCCGGAGTGCGGTCGGTCGAACGGCGGGGCGACCGGATCACGTTGACCTGCACGGATTCCGACGCGGCGGTGCGCGCGTTGCTCGGCCGCTACCCGAACGCCCACGACATCGAGATCACGGCTCTGGGCCTTGAGGACGCGTTCCTCGCGCTGACTGGGGAGGACAACTGATGAACGCCCGATTCCTGGCCTTGGAACTGCGGCGCGCGGTCCGCAACGGCCGCTACCTGATCTTCACGGTCGTGGTGCCATCGGTGATGTTCGTGCTGTTCGTGAACCTCTACGGCGGCGGGCAGGGCACGTTCCCGAACGGGTTGCCCGTCACGACGTCGCTGATGATGAACATGGCGCTGTTCGGGGTGATGGCCGGGCCGCTGTCGATCGGCGCGCGGATCGCCGTCGAGCGGGGCCTGGGCTGGCAGAAGCAGCTGCGGCTCACGCCGTTGACCGGCGGCGGGTACCTCGCAACCAAGGGCGCGCTGGGCATGCTGGTGGGGCTGCCGGGGATTCTGCTGGTGTGCGTGATCGGCGCGGTCGAGGGCGTCCGGATGGACGCGATGCACTGGGTCGGCGTGCTGGCGACGCTGTGGCTGGGCGCGATTCCGTTCGTGCTGCTCGGCATCGTGATCGGGCTGGTCGCGAGCCCCGACGGCATGCAGGCGATCACGGGTCTGGCGTCGATGCTGTTCGGTCTGCTGGGCGGGATCTGGATCCCGGCGGACGTGGCGCCGGACTGGCTGGCCACGCTCATGAAGGCGCTGCCGACGTTCTGGGTCAAGCAACTGACGCAGGCGCCGTTCGTGTCCGGGGTGGACGTCAAACAGGCGTTGCTGGTGATCGTGCTGTGGGTGGCCGGTCTGTCGTTGGTCGCCGTGCGCCGATACCGCGCGCAGAGCTAGGTTCGTCGTCGTGCGCCGCAGGGGAAACGACAGCAGCAAGTGGTACTGGTTCGCCCTCATCTTCGTCCTGCTCTACATCCCGGTCCTGACCTACGACGTGCTCGTCAGCGACCGGAGCCTGGCGGCGCGGGTGGTGCTGGCGCTGCTGATCGTGGCGTACGGGGTGGGCTGGATGGCGGCGCCGCGCTGGCTGTGGACCAGCGGCGAGAACGTCAACACGGCGATCTGCCTGGCGCTGACCGTGCTCGGCCTGATCATCGTGTACTGGGTGGGAATGTCGTCCGCGGGCCTGATGGTCTACATCATGTCCACGATCGGGGTGGTGCTGACGCCGTGGCGGGCGATCGCGATCGACGGCGCCGTGCTGCTGACGCTGGCGGGCACGATGTACCTGGAGCAGGACCTGGCGATCGACGGCGGCCAGCTCGGCACGTTGCTGTCGATCTCGCTCGGCATGCTCGCCGTGGGCCGGATGATGCGGGCGAACCGGGCGCTTTCGGCCGCACAGGAGGAGATCGCCGCGTTCGCCCGCACCGAGGAACGCAACCGGCTGGCTCGGGACCTGCACGACATCCTGGGCCACAGCCTCACCACGATCACGCTGAAGACCGGCGTGGCACGGCGCCTGCTGGAGAGCTCTTCCCCGGAGCGGGCGCTGGAGGAGATCCGCGAGGTCGAGCACCTCACCCGCCAGGCCCTCAGCGACGTCCGCACCACCGTCTCGGGCTACCGGGAGGTGTCGCTGTCGGCCGAGGTGGTGGGCGCGCGGGCGGCGTTGCGCGCGGGCGGGATCGAGGCAGACCTGCCGCACGCCGTGGACAACGTGCGACCCGAACTGCAGGGGGTGTTCGGGTACGTGTTGCGCGAGGCGGTCACCAACGTGCTCCGGCACGCGGCCGCGACCCAGTGCTCCGTGCGGCTCGGCGACACGTGGCTGGAGGTGCGGGACAACGGGCGCGGTGCGGGTGTGGGCGAGCCGGGGACGGGGCTTCAGGGGTTGGCGGAGCGGCTGGCTCCGGTCGGGGGGACGGTGCTGGCGGGGCCGCTGGACGACGGCGGCTACCGTCTGCGGGCTGAGGTCGCGTGATGGGGCGGGGTTGTGGAGGCCGGCGGCGGCCACACGGGCGGGCCGAGGTCGCGTGATGAGGCGGGCGGGGTTCTGGAGGTCCGCGGCGGCCACACCCGCGAGCCGAGGTCGTGCGGCGTGGGTGAGCGGGAGCCGGCGTGATCAAGGCGCCGGACGTCGACCACAGCAACACCCGCAAGCCGAGGTCACACGGCGAATGCGGGCTGAAGGCAGCGTGGACAAGGCGCTCGACGTCGACGACAGCCACACCCGCGAGCCGAAGTCGCGAGATGAGGCAGGCAGGGTTCTGGAGATCCACGGCGGCCACACCTGCGGGCCGAAGTCGCATGACGCAAGCAGGCAGGAGGCGGCGTGATCAAGGTGTTGCTGGCGGACGACCAGGCGCTGGTGCGGGGCGCGTTCGCCGCGATGCTCGGACTGGAGCCCGACATCGAGGTGGTCGCCGAGGTCAGCGCCGGCGACGAGGTGGTCTCGGCGGCCCGGCGCACCACGCCTGACGTGGCGTTGCTCGACGTGCAGATGCCCGGCAAGGACGGACTTAGCGCCGCCGCCGAGCTCCGCACCGCCCTGCCGAGCTGCCGGGTGATCGTCTGCACCACGTTCGGACGGCCCGGCTATCTCGCGCGGGCCATGGCGGCGGGCGCGGCCGGGTTCGTGGTCAAGGACGCGACGCCGGAGCAGTTGGTCGACGCTGTGCGCCGGGTTCATGCCGGGCTGCGCGTGGTGGATCCGGCGTTGGCCGCGGAGTCGCTCGCGACAGGACACAGCCCGTTGACCGACCGTGAACGTGACGTGCTGGCGGTGGCGCGTGACGGTGGCACGGTGGCGGATCTGGCCAAGGCGCTCCATCTCTCGGAGGGCACGGTCCGCAACCACCTCAGCGCCGCGATCGGCAAGACGGGCGCGCGGACGAGGGCGGAGGCGGTGAAGGTCGCCGAGGACAGCGGCTGGCTCTAGGAGTCCGCTGACCAAGGCGCGGGCATCAAGGCGCACCAGAGCCCGGCCGTGCGACAGCAGGTAGGTTCGGCGGGTGGAACCTGTTGCGCTGCCGTGGGGCCGGCCTCGTGAGGAGCGCGCGGACGCCGCCCGCAACCGCGCCCACCTGATCGACGTCGCCCGGCAGATGGTGGCGGAGCTGGGCGCCGACAAGGTCACCATGGACGGCCTCGCCGAACGGGCCGGGCTCGGCAAGGGCACGGTGTTCCGCCGCTTCCGCACCCGTGCGGGCATCTTCCTCGCGCTGCTGGACGAGGAGGAGAAACGCTTCCAGGACCGGGTTATGACCGGGGCGCCGCCGCTGGGTCCTGGCGCGCCGGCGGTCGAGCGGCTGGTCGCGTTCGGGCGGGCGCGGCTCGAGTTCCTGGTGGAGCACACCGTCCTGGCCCGCGCGGCGCTCGACCCCGGTCAGCCGGTTCCCGTCGGCGAGAGCCCGTCGTTGTTCCACGTGCAGATGCTGCTGAGCGAGGCGCGTCCTGAGGTGGCGGTGAGCGGCGCGCTGGCGTTGCAGCTGGTGGCCGCGCTGGAGGGGCCGATCCTGCTGTACCTGCGGACCGCGGACGCGCCCAGCCCCGTGGTGCACGACCTCGTCGCGAGCTGGCGGGTGCTGGTGGAACGCGTCTGCGGCTGACGTCAGTTGAGCAGCTCGGCCACCCGCACGACAGAATCGGCCGGCCACGACTGACGCAGTCCACCTTGGAAGGTCACGTCGACGTCCTCCCCCAGCGCGACCTCGGCCACCTGACCGACCGGCCCGATCGAACCGTAAAGCCGGACGAGGTCACCCGGAACCAGCGACTCCGCCGGCTTCGCCGCGACGTTGCGCGCTACCGAAGCGGGACGGATCCGCGAGGTGAAGAGCCACCACCCGACGCCGGTCACCACAGGGGTCGCGAGCACCAGAACGCCCGCGGTGACGGGGAACTCGCGCACCAGGACCGCCGCACCTACCGATGCCCACAGCAGGCCCGTCAGCGCGGCGACGAGGGCCGAGCTCACCGGGTGGTCGCCGACCTGGAGCCAGCCCGTCGTGCGCACCCAGCCTTCCTCGGTCAGGCCGCGCGGTGGCTTGCCGTCCGTCTCGAGCGGCGCCAGGTCGACCGGTTTGCTGAACAGGTCGATGCCTTCTTCAGTCCGCACGGCGCCACCTCAGCTGGTTCTTGCCGTTGCGGGCGCAGACCATCTCGTTGCCGTTCGCAGCCTTGCGCCGCGCGCCTTCCTTGAAGCACGCCTTGCCCAGCCAGACGTCGTCCCACGAGTCGTCGGGGGGTGACGTAGTGGTGGGAGTGACCCGTGACGAAGGCGGCGGCTCGGAAGACTCCGGCGTCGGTGTGGTCGTAGTCGTGGTCGTGGTGGCTGGGGCCGAAGTGGTGGACGGCGGCGCGCTGGTGGCCGTTTCGATGCGCAGGCAGGCCGACGCCCACAGGCCGCGGTGTTCCTGGCGGGCAACGGTTTCGACCTGGGCGAGCTCGTCGCGGGTCGACACGTCCGCCGGTGCCATGCCGTCGTGCACGAGGGTCTGGGCGTAGTCAAGGCCGTTCGGCAGCTGCACGTCGACCACGATCCGGTCGCTGTCGGGGTCGACGTCCTTCTTCACGGTCAGCCGGACCGTCTTGCCCCGCAACAGGTTCTGCGCGGTGGCGCGCGACTCTGCCAGCCAGCAGTCCGCGATGCGGCCGACTCCGGCGACGCGGGCGTGGAAGAGGACTCCCGAGGCGGGCTCCATGCCCTCGAAAAGGTCCACATCGGACACCGCGTGCACGGTCACCTCGAAGGAGTCGCCCCTGTGCATCGCGGTGTCGGGTCCGGCGGGACCGTGTGCGCGCGGCGCCGTGCCACCGAGGAAGCCCGCGGCCGCGGTCGTGGCCAGCGCGGTGAGCACGCCGAGGCACATCACGGCGACCCGCGTGTGCTGCTGCGCGCCCCACCACGAGCGGCGGACGATCCCTGGACTCGGCAACGGCGGCCCCCCGGCTCGGTGAGCAGTTGTCGAGGCAGTCTCAACCCGAGAAAGTGGACCGTCAAGAACGAAAAAGGTTCAATCTATTTCCGTCCGATGTTTTCACGGAGACTCGGGGCTTGTGATTGCCTCCGCACGCGGTCGCGCACCCCGGCCGCGAGGACCGGGGTGCGCGACCCGCGCCTCACGGGTTCAGGGTGAGAGTCCAGGTATCGATCGTGCCTACGTCGATCGCCGCGAGGTCGCGCACGCGGAGCTTCCACGTCCCGTTGGCGGTCTCACCGGCCAGGTTGACCGTGTAGGTCTGGTTGATGTTGTCGGTGCTGCCACCGGATCGGTTGTGCAGCGAGTACGACGAGCCGTCCGGTGCGATCAGGGCCACCGTCAGGTCACCGATGTAGGTGTGCCGGATGTTCACCGCCACCTTGGAGGCGGAGGACGGCGTGGCGGTGCAGCCGGAGATCACGATGTCGCTGTCCACGGCACCGGCGTTGTCCGGGATGGCGACGTCGTTCGGGTTGGTACCGGTGCAGCCGCCGCCAGGACCACCGGTGACCGTCAGGGAGTAGGTCGCCGTGTGGGAGACGGACCCGGCCGCGGTGACCGTGACCGGGTAGGTGCCGGAAGGCGTCGACGCCGTGGTGCTGATGGTCAGCGTCGAGTTGCCGCCCGTCGTCACCGAGGCCGGGTTGAACGAAGCCGTTGCGCCGGAAGGCAATCCGGACGCGGACAACTGCACGGACTGAGCCGAGCCGCTCGTCGTCTGGGTCGACACGGTGGCCTGGACCGACGAACCAGCCGCCACCGAGCCTGAGGTCGGCGACACCGCCACGGAGAAGTCCGCGCCCGGCGTGCCGCTGACCGCCGAGGCCCACAACGTGTAGGCGATGCCGTCCACCGAGCGGTTCAGGTGGGTGTCGCTGATGTTCGCCGTGGTGTCGCAGGACTTGTGGTAGCAAGGGTCGAAGGAACTGTTCGTGCCACCCCACTTCGCGACCTGGGGCGGCTTCTTGACGGCGCCCGCGCCCGTCGCGTACCCGGTGGCCGGGATGCTCTTGCCGCTGAAGGACGCGTCGTCGGAACGGCCGACGCCCTCGACGTTCTCCTCGGGCTGCAGGCCCAGGGAGTCCCAGTACGCCTTCATGTGCGTGGACTGGGCGGCGCTGATGTTGTTGATGAAGTAGCCGCCGTTGGTCGAGGCGACCATGTCGAAGTTGTGATAGGTCTTGATCTTCGCGCGTTCGGCCGCCGACAGCTGGTTGACGTAGAACTTCGAGCCGAGCAGGCCGGACTCCTCGTCGGTCCACCAGGCGAAGCGGACCTTGTTCTGCATCGCCGGGTTCACCCGCGCGAGGGTCAGCGCGACCTCCAGGATCGACGCGGAGCCGGATCCGTTGTCGTTGATGCCGGGACCCGCGGAGACGCTGTCGAGGTGGGCGCCGAACATGTAGACGCTGTTCGGGTCGCCGCCCGGCCACTCGGCGATCACGTTCGGACCGGCGCCGCTGCTGCAGCCCGACGTGCAGGGCTGCTCGGTCACGGTGTAGCCCGCCGCAGTGAGCTTGTCCCTCACGTAGGCCACCGACGCCTTGTAGCCGGCCGTGGTGGCACGCCGGGTGCCGCCGTTGTTCGTGGCGATGGTGTTGAGCTGCGTCAGATGCTGCTTGACGGCCGCCACGTCGATGTCTGGGGCGGCGAGGAGTGCCGGGGCGGCGGCCGCAGGGACGACCATCGCCGCCGCGACGACCAGAGTCGTCAACGCGGTGGAGAGCAGGGAACTTCTTCGCACCGTTGGGCTCCTTCACAGGGATGCAGGGTCAGGCCAACGTAGCCACGGCGAGAACCGCCCACATCGGGCCTTTCGGATGGTTGTCCTCACGGTTGACAAGGATCGGCGGAATCCGACCCGTTCGGAGCAGTCCATTCGGAATGCGAATAACCGAGTGCGAAAAGCCTTGTAACGAACTCCGGTCACGACTCGAATGCCCATGCGGAAGCTCCTCGATCAGTGACCGGAGCATTGCCGGAAGGAACCGGATGGTTTTCCTCGAGCTCACCGTGGCCGCCATGCAGGGATTCGCCCAGGCTTTGGCGGAACGGTTCATCAAGGGCCGCGAGAACTCGGTGGCACTGCGGTCCGTCGTCAGCGAGGTGGAGGCGATCGGACGCCTGCAGGCGTCCGACCGGGAAGGCCTGAACGAGCTCAAGCACCTGCTGGTCCAGGTGCTCTCGCGCGCCGACGGGCTGGAGGTGCGCCGCCGCAAGATCGTGTTCATGCCGACCGAGCACACGCCGAACGTCGAGTCCGCCCTGCTCAACCTGCAACTGGAGATCAGCAGGGCGTGCGGGCCCCAGCCGGAGGCGAAGCAGCCGGCAGCGGACCTGGCGAGCAGGAGCGCCGACCCGTCGAGCATCTTCTACCAGCTCGACGAGGAGATCTCGCGCCTGCGCGGCGGCCAGGAGGACCCCCGATGACCTTCATCGCCCAGCGGTTCGCCCGCGCCGTCCACGACCACCTGGTGCTCAGTCTCGTGAATCTGCCGGAACACCCGGTCATCATGGGCATCTTCGGCGCACCGGGTGAAGGCAAGACATTCCAGTTGCGCACAGTTCTCGACGACGCGAATGTCCACGTTTTGTCCATCAATGCGGCGGATTTCGAAAGCGACCGCGCCGGAGTTCCCGGCAAGCACCTGCTCGCGTCCTATGTCAGCGCCGCCCGCGCGATCGAGGGCAAACGGCCGTCCTGCCTCGTGATCGACGACGTGGACACCACCGCCGGCGAGTGGGAGAACAACACCGGCACGGTCAACCACCAGCAGGTCCTCGCCCAGCTCATGCACCTGGCCGACCGGCCGTGCGACGTGGAGAGCATCGGCAGGATCGCCCGCGTGCCGATCTTCGTGACGGGCAACGACTTCGGCAAGCTCTACCCGCCGCTGCGCAGGCCGGGACGGATGACCGCGCTGCACTGGGCCCCCTCCGCGGAGGAACGCCGCGCGGTGATCACGACCGTCCTCATGGGCCTGGCCGGCGACGACGTGGTGGCGAACCTGCTCGCCAGCTATCCCCGCCATCCCGTCTCGTTCTTCGCCGAACTGCGGTCGCACCTCACCACGATCGGGGCGGCGCAGGTGATCGAGCGGCTGAGCCAGAACCTGCCGCTGATCGCCGGCGAGGCCGACCTGTACCGCCCGCACGTCGAGGCGGCCGTGCGCGGGCGGCTGGACCCGTTGCTGGTCGAGCAGACCGCCGCCGCACTGCACGAGCAGCACCAGGCCGCCGGCCGCGCCTACCTCGCCCCCGCCTACCTCACGCCCAGCCCCGAACAGGTGGACGAATGAAGACCTACTCCTACACCGTGACGAGAACGAGAACCGAGGCGGTGGTCGACCAGTTCGCGATCTTCCTGCAGTACGCGGGCGTCTCCGATGCCAGCCGCACCAGGACGCTGCACGCCGTCGACCAGCGGTGGCTCGAGCGGGTCGCCGTCTACCTGGTCGACTCCGCCGGCCTCCGCGTGCTGGAGGTCGCCGTCGGCATCGACTGGACGGCGCACTCCGACTTCGCCGCCATCAGCCCCCAGATCAGCACGGACCTGCCCGGCTGGGAGCAGGGCGCCGCACCGGAGATCCGCGCGCTGGGCCACCGGTTCGGCGCGAAAGCCAGCGCGCTCGGCCAGACTCCCCGGCTCTGGGTCCGCTTCACCAGGGCGATCCGTGACAACGCCGACTTGCACCGCACCCTCTGCGACCAGAGCGGCTACCAGTACCGCGGCAGGGTGCCCGAGTGGCGCAACCCGCCCGTGCGCCGCGACAACATGCAGCTGCCCGACCTGCCGGAGGTCGACGTCTCCATCTGGGAAGCTTGATCCGTGTCGTGGCGAATCGTCGTGGTCCTGGCTCTCGGTCTGGTGGTGCTGACAGGCCCCGCCCAGACCGAGCCGACCCCGGCTCGGCCGGCCTCGACCGAGCCCGCGGGCAGCGTGCGGATCATGCCGCTCGGCGACTCGATCACCGACGGCTTCAACGAACCCGGCGGCTACCGCATCGTTCTGTGGCAACGACTTTCCGGCCGCAACGTCGACTTCGTCGGGTCCGCCTCCAACGGGCCGCGCGTGCTCGGCGACCACGACCACGAGGGCCACTCCGGCTACCGGATCGACCAGCTGGACGCCGGGATCGTGTCGTGGGTCCGCTCGGCGAACCCCCGGACCGTGTTGCTGCACGCAGGCACGAACGACCTGGTGCAGAACCACTCCGGCGCCCCGGCCCGGCTCGGTGCGTTGATCGACAAGATCCGCTCGCTCGCGCCGCTGGCCGAGGTGTTCGTCGCCCAGATCACGCCGATTCCGGACAACGCGGTACTGGAGGAGCGGGTCCGCGCGTACAACGCGGCGATTCCCGGGATCGTGGCCGAGCGCGGCCAGCGAAACCACCTCGTCGACATGCATTCCGGCTTCACGGCGGCCGACCTCGAGGACGGCGTGCACCCCAACTCGGCCGGCTACGCCAAGATGGCCGACCGCTGGGCGGCGGCGCTCGAATCGGTGCCGGAGAGCCTGGTTCCGTCGGCGCGCTGATCAGCCGAGACCGATCTGCTGGAAGAACGTCTGGTTGTCCCAGAACAGGAATTCCAACACCCAAACCTGGGACTGATCCCGTGTTCATCTGAACACAGGAAGTCATATTCGGGAGGTTAGCAGTAACGGCGAGCGACCCCACAAGACGGGATATGTCACGTGTCCCTCGGCATCGCAGCCATCATGTTGCCGGGAAATCGAGCCGCTTAGGTCGGCCGCGAGGTCAGGGCATCGCGGCAGTCGCTGTACTCGTGGGTGGCCGCTACGAGGCCGAGGGCCTGGCCGGGTTGGTGGATCGGCCGCGGCGCACAACTCGCCACCCGGATGGCGGCCGAGGTCGAGGCGCGGATCTGCGAGCTGCGCCGGACCTATCCGCGGTGGGGTGCCCGCCGCATCGCCTACGAACTCAGCTCTCGGGTCGAAACGTTCAGCCTGGGTTGAGAGCCGGTGTTTGACCTTCACCACAAGTGGCCCAGCAAGCTGGTGACCGCGTCCGCGATCTCCACCAGTGTCTTGAGCTGGGCGTTGGCTCGTTCGCCGGGTCCGCGCAGACGCGCGTGAGCGCGGTTGGCGTCCTTCTGCGACTCGGGTTTGTTGCGGCCCTTGTACGGGGTGATCACATGCTGACCGGTGTCGTCGTAGCCGTGATAGCCCTTGTCGCCCAGGGCGATCAGCCCGGCCTGGCGCAGGGCGGCAAGGATGTTCCAGATCCGGGCCGCGGCGGTGTCTTGGGTGCTGCCGGGCAGATCGCCGGACCCCCACAGGATCGTCCCGTCCGGCGAGGCGATCACCTGCAAGTTCACCCCGTGCGTCTTGTGCTTGCCGGAGTAGAACGGCCGGTCGGCGGCGATCCGGTCGATCGGGATCAGCGTGCCGTCGATCACCACGTAGGCCACGCCCTGGCATTTCGCCGTGCGCAGCGCTTGCCGCAGCTTCGGCGACCTGGCGGCGAGGAGTTCGACGGTCTCG
>NZ_JBEXVQ010000016.1:0-20332 GCF_040629405.1 Lentzea sp. NPDC005914
ACCGCGCCAGAACGGGCTCGAAACACCACCTGATCACCGAAGGACACGGCATCCCGCTGGCCGTCTCGCTGACCGGTGGGAACCGCAACGACGTCACCCAGCTGACGCCGCTGATCGACCAGATCCCGCCGGTGCGCGGCAAACGAGGCCGCCCGCGGTTCCGGCCAGACGCCCTATACGCCGACCGCGGCTACGACCATGACAAGTACCGCGATCTGGTCCGGGACAAAGGCATCAAGCCGGTGATCGCCCGCCGCGGCAGCGAGCACGGCTCAGGCCTGGGCGTCTACCGGTGGGTGGTCGAGCAGACCTTCGCGCTGCTGCACTGGTTCCGCCGCCTGCGGATCCGCTGGGAGATCCGCGATGACATCCACGAAGCCTTCCTCAGCCTGGCCTGCGCGATCATCTGCTGGCGCCGACTCCGCAACCTCTCATTGAGTTAGGAGTTCTAAGCCCGCGTGATCGCACCCGCGCACTCCTGTGGGTCGGCACGGCGCTCAGCAAGAGGGGGAACAACGCCTACGCCGTGGTAGTCATGGACCAGGCGGTCCGGCGTTTTGAGGAGTTGGAGGAACCAGGCGACTGGTCAGTCGCGCACCAGAAGATGGCGCTCGCCCATCGGGGCGCGGGAGAGTTGGGCAACGCTCTCCGTTACATCGATGTCGCTCTCGCCAACCGCGCAGCAGACTCGCCGATGCACCGTGTCAGGCTCGACACCGCACACGCTCACATCCTGCTGTCCGACGAGGCGACCTCGGACAGCGGCCTGAGGCTGCTGGAAGAGGCGGCCACCACGTCCCGCCACTACGGCATGTCCCATCAACTCGCCAGCATCGAGGCCATCCGCAGTGCCTACGAGCACGTGAACTAGGAGCGCGCGTCACCCGTGTCCGAGAACAGCACCATCACCGATGACCAGTGGCGTGATGCCGAGAGCATCTGGCAGTACCACCAGATGGGCCACGAACTCAGGCCGGTCGACGTCGCCATCGGACTGGGCAGCCACGACCTCGGAGTGGCGACCTTCGCCGCCGAGCTTTACGGCGCCGGTCTGTTCCCCGTGCTGGTGTTCAGCGGCGGCAACAGTCCGACGACCGCGGCGCGATTTCCGCGCGGCGAGGCCGCGCACTACCGCGAACACGCGATGACGCTCGGTGTGCCGGACAGCGCGATTCTGGTCGAGCCCGAGGCGGGCAACACCGGGCAGAACGTCTCGCTGTCGCGTGCTCTGCTCGCCGAGCACGGTCACGAGCCGCGCTCGGTTCTGCTGATCTCGAAGCCGTACATGGAGCGCAGGGCGTACGCGACCTGCCGCAAGGTGTGGCCGGAGGTCGAGGTGGTGTGCGCGTCCGAGCCGCTGAAGTTCGACGACTACGTCCGGTCGATCGGTGACGAGAAGCTGGTGATCGACATGCTCGTGGGGGATCTGCAGCGGGTCGTCGAGTATCCGAAGCTCGGATTCGCGGTGGAACAGGCCGTACCGGCAGACGTGGCGGGCGCGTACGACCGGCTGGTCGAGGCCGGCTTCGACAGCCGACTCCTCTAGCGACACCGCAGCCGCGCCGAATTCGCCAAATTA
The DNA here is from genome assembly GCF_040629405.1 of Lentzea sp. NPDC005914. Classification (NCBI taxonomy): domain Bacteria; kingdom Bacillati; phylum Actinomycetota; class Actinomycetes; order Pseudonocardiales; family Pseudonocardiaceae; genus Lentzea; species Lentzea sp. NPDC005914. Next base: position 1,580 of record NZ_JBEXVQ010000016.1, read on the forward strand.
GAGCGATGCGAAGCGAGCCGTCCGAACCTCTGCCGCTCTGAGCTGCGGTGATGACGTGCCCAGCTCGGCGATTGGGGCTTGACTTCGAGTGCGAGATGCTACCGTTGAAGGGAACGGCCGGGCTCCTTGTGCCCGGCCTTTTAAGGCCGATGAAGCATCTCGCCAGAGGCTCGAAGTCAAGCCCCAATCGCAATCGTCGCGAAGCGGCGATGACTTGACCCGGCCCGTCACGACCCGCGCGCCCACCCACGCAAGGCAACCGGCCCGCACTGGCGTGACCCCTCCGCTGGAACGTGCCCAAGCAAGCCGACCCCGCACGAACCCCCCGGCGCCAACCCGGCCCCCGCCACGCAACCACCCGGCCGGCCGCCACCCGACTGCGCACCCCTAGCCACCCATCCGGACCACCCACCCGGACCGCCAGGCGAGGGCATGCGGGTGCCTCGCCCGGTATGCCCCGCTTCGTCCTGAGAGTTTCCGGAACAAAGTCGTGAGAGCGTTCCCATTGACGTGGACGTAACACAAAGTTGAGGATCTGCGGCATGCATTGGAGAAGCACGCTCGCCGCAGTGCTGGGGCTGACGCTCGCTGCCAGCGCGACAGCGGCCGCCGCGCCGGAGTCCGCGCAGCACGGGCCGAAACAGCCGGTCATCGGGCAGCCCCGTACCGAGCACGGGTGTGCCCGCATTGAGAAGTCGCTGCCTGCCCTCACGGACTGGCCCAAGGTCGAGAGCCAGCTCAAAGGGGACCGCAGGGACGAGGCCAGGATCAAGGCCATCCTCCGGGACATGACGCTGGCCGAGAAGGTCGGCCAGATGACGCAGCCCGAGATCGGCGCGATCACGGCGCAGGACGTCACCACGTACGGGTTCGGGTCCGTGCTCAACGGTGGTGGTAGCTGGCCGAACGCGAACAAGAAGGCCACGCCGCAGGACTGGCTCGCGAAAGCCGACGCCTACTGGGAGGCGTCGAAGCAGACGCGCACCAAGATTCCCGTCATCTGGGGGATCGACGCGGTGCACGGCAACAACAACGTCTACGGCGCAACGGTTTTCCCGCACAACATCGGGCTCGGCGCCGCGCACGACCCGTGTCTCGTCCGCGACATCAACGAGGCCACGGCCGAGCAGATTCGGGCGACGGGGCAGGACTGGGCGTTCTCGCCGACGCTCGCAGTCGTGAGAGACGATCGGTGGGGCAGGACGTACGAGGGCTACAGCGAGGACCCGCGGATCACGCGCGCCTACGGGTTCGAGGCCATCAAGGGCTTGCAGGACAACGCGAAGAGGCGCATCGGCGAGGACGGCGTGATCGCCACCGCCAAGCACTTCCTCGGTGATGGCGGCACGACCGGTGGCAAGGACCAAGGGGTCAACGCCAGCACCGAGCAAGAGATGATCAACATCCACGGGCAGGGGTACTACGGGGCGCTGGCCGCGGGTGCGCAGACTGTGATGATCTCGTTCAACAGCTGGACGAACGACGTCATCAACGAGGGCAAGGTGCACGGCAGCAAGTACGTGCAGACCGGCATCCTCAAGGAGAAGATGGGCTTCGACGGCCTGCTCGTCTCCGACTGGAACGGCATCGGGCAGGTCACCGGCTGCACCAACGCCAGCTGCCCGCAGGCGATCAACGCCGGCCTGGACATCATCATGGTGCCCAACGACTGGAAGGCGTTCATCGCCAACACCGTCAGCCAGGTCGAGTCCGGCCTGATCCCGCAACAGCGCATCGACGACGCGGTGACCCGCATCCTGCGCGTCAAGCTGCGCGCGGGCACGTTCGACGAGCCCAAGCCCTCTCAGCGCGAACACGCGGGTGAGCAGGAAGCACTGCTGCACAAGGAACTCGCGCGCAAGGCCGTGCGGGAGTCCGCGACGCTGCTGAAGAACAACAACCGCGTACTGCCGTTGTCCAAGCGCAGCAAGGTTCTCGTGGTCGGCAAGAGCGCGGACAACATCGGCAACCAGACCGGTGGCTGGACGCTGAGCTGGCAGGGCACCGGCAACACCAACGCCGACTTCCCCAACGCCACCAGCATCCTCAAGGGTATCCAGGACTCGCTGGGCGCCGCCAACGTCACGTTCGCCGAGACCGCGGACAACGTGAACCCCGCGGACTACGACGCCGTCATCGCCGTCATCGGTGAGACTCCGTACGCGGAGGGCGTGGGCGACATCGGCAAGCGGACCCTCGAGACCGCACGCCTGTACCCGCAGGACCTCGCCGTGCTGGACAAGGTGTCCGGCAAGGGCAAGCCGGTCATCACCGTCTACGTCGGCGGCCGCGCGATGTACATGAACAAGGAGATCAACCGCTCCGACGCGTTCGTGGCCGCCTGGCTGCCCGGCACCGAGGGCCAGGGCATCGCGGACCTGCTGATCAGGGGACGCCACAACGGGTTCAACGGCAAGCTGTCGTACTCGTGGCCGCGCAGCGCCTGCCAGACGCCGCTCAACGACCCGAGCCAGGACCCGCTGTTCAAGCTCGGCTACGGCCTGCGCGACTGGCAGACCGGCAACGTCGGCAAGCTCGACGAGACCAGCCCGGGCGCTTTCTGCTCCGGCGGTGGTGGCGGCACGGCCACGGACGACCTGGAGGTCTTCAACCGCGCGGACGTCGCGCCGTACAAGAGCTTCCTCGGCTCACCGGAGAACTGGGGCCTCGAGATCGGCCCCGACGGGCAGGCGTCGCAGGCGAACATCACCGTCGTGCAGTCCGACGTCAACGTCCAGCAGGACGCGCTGAAGACGACGTGGACCGGCGCCGGACCGGGACAGGTGTACCTGCAGAGCCCGACCGGCAGCGACCTGCGCGGTTACGGCAACGCCAACGCGGCGGTCGAGTTCGACGTGATCGTGCACCAGGCCCCGGCCAGCCGCACGGTCATCAGCGCGCACTGCAACTACCCGTGCATGGCGGAACTCGATGCCACGCAGGCGTTCCGGAACCTCCCGATCGGACAGAAGTCGACCGTGAAGGTCGCGGTCAACTGCTTCGCCGAGAAGGGACTGGACCTGGAGAACGTCAACACGCCGTTCCTGGTCTACACCGAAGGCACGTTCCAGGCGTCGTTCGCGAACGTGCGGTGGGTGCCCAAGGCGGGCGCTGATCCGGACGTCATTCCCTGCACGTAACGCAAAACCGACGTGCCCTACCGGCAGAACTGCCGGTAGGGCACGTCCGGGAAATGCGCTGACCACTGCTCGGCGGTCAGCGGCGCCGGGTTCCGCGCGCACAGCCGGGCGATCGACCGCTCGGCGCCGACCTCCCACAGCCTGATCGTCGTGTCGTTGCCGCCGGACGCGAGATAGGTGCCGTCCGGGCTGAACGCGACCGCGGGCACGGCGCCCTCGTGCCCCGAGTAGGTCGTCATCAGTCGCGGGTGCGCCGGATCCGCGACGTCCCACAGCCGCACCTTCCCGTCGCCGTGCGAGGTGGCGAGCAGCGAGCCGTGGAACGCCGCCGTGTAGGCGACGTCCGAGAACCCGCCCAGCCGCCCGGCCTCGTGCCCCGTCGCGGTGTCGATCAGCCGCACCCCTGAATCGCCGATCGCGGTGGCGAGCAGCTTCCCGTCCGGGCTGAACCCGCCGGCCATCGAGGCGTCGGTGCCGCCCGCGAACTCGATCTCCTTCAGCGCACGCCGATCCGTGGCGTCGAACAGGCGCGCTTCCCCGCGCCCGCCCGCGATGATCTTGCTGCCGTCGGCGCTGAACCACACCGCCCACACCGACGCGTACCAGTCCGACCGGCGGAAGAGCTCCTGCGGTGCGGCGAGATCCACGACGTCCCAGAGCGTGAGGGTGTGCGCCGATCCGACGGCCAGCGTCCGGCCGTCCGGGGAGAACGAGAGCGAGACGTTCTCGCTCTGATGACCTCGCGGCTGCAGTGTCGCCTTCAGCACGGGCGCGGCGGGGTTCGTGACGTCGTACACGCGGCTGTAGCCGTCATCGCTCGCCACCGCCATCCTGGTGCCGTCCGGGCTGAACGTCACGAAGCGGGCGAACGCGGTGGCGTCGCTGATCCGCGCGATCGGTTCCCGCGTGCGCCGCGCCGTCATGCGCCACAGGAACACCGTGCCGTCCCAGCTGCTGCTGGCGAGCACCTGGCCGCCGGGCTGGAACGCCACCGACGACACGAAGTTCTCGTGCCCGATCAGCGGCATCTCCCGCATGTCCTGCAGACGCAGGGACTTCGGGGCGTCGTCGATCACCAGCGTCGTGCCGTCAGGGGTGAACAGTCCGGTGAACACGCCGCCGGGGATCGTGCCGAGCGCGCGCGGACGGCCGCTCAGGTTGATCTCGTGCACGCTCCACAGCCGCGTGTGGCCGTCGCCGCTGGTCACGAACGTCTTGCCGTCTGGCGAGAACGACACCGCCCACACGACCGCGGTGCTTCCGGTGATCACGGCGCGTTCGCGGGGTGCGGCGAGGTCGCTCACGTCCCACAGCTTCGCGACGTGGTCCCAGCCGCCGGTGCCGATGGTCCTGCCGTCCGGGGTGAACGCCAGCGACTCGACCGTCTGCGCGTGGCCGGTCAGCTCGCCCTGGCGCCGCGAGGTGCCCTCCAGCGACCACAGCTTCACGGTGGTGCCGGTGATGACCGCGACCGCGCGGCCGTCCGGGCGGAACACCGCGCGCCTCACCTCGGTGCCGTTCCCTGCCAGCGTGTGGACCAGCCCGGGCCTGCCGGGGTCGGTGACGTCCCAGATCCGCGCGGCGCCGTCGTCCTCGGCGGTGAGCAGGAGCGTGCCGTCGTCGTTGAGCACCGCGGACCTCACCACCCCGGTGAAGCGGAGCTCACCGGCGGGTTTCGGGGAGCGGAGATCGGTGGTGTCGAAGAACCTGATGGTGTGCTGGCCGGTGACCGCGAGCAGGCCGTGCGCGCCCAGGGCGATGCCGTAGGGCTCGAAGTCGAAGCCGGAGGCGCTGAGAAGTGCCGGCCGGTGGGCGTCCGCGATGTCCCAGAGCTTCGCGGTCTTGTCCGCGCCGATGGTGGCGAGCGTCGTACCCCTGATCACGACGGCCGGGGACTCGCCGGTGTTCGCGGCGAGCCGGGTGAAGTGCGCGCCCGACGGGATGCTCGCGAGGTTGTCGCTGGTCTCGGAGTTGCCGGCGAGCTGGTGCGCGGACAGCGTGAGCTGGGTGGCGAGCTGCGAGTCGAGCGACTGCACCGCCTTCGCGTCGGTCACCGCCTTGCGCGCGATGGCGATGTTCCGCTGCGTGGTGGCGTCGTCCGACGCCCGGATCGCATAACCGACCGCGGTCACGGCGAGCACCAGCAGCGCCGTGAGCAGACCGACGAGCTGCCGCAGCCTGCGGGTTCGCCGGCGGGTGGCCATCTGCTCGGCTTCTTCGGCGTCGACGCTGGCCGTCAGGAACCGGCGTTCGCGCGCGGACATCGCATCGTCGTCGCCCGCAGCCCACTCACGGGCCAGTGCGAGCCGCACGCCCCGATAGAGCGCGCCCGAGTCGCGGTTCAGCGTCTCCCAGGTCGAGGCCGCCTCGGTCAGCTCGTGGTGGACGCGCAGGCCGTCACGGTTCGCGGTCAGCCAGCCCGACAACCGGGGCCACGATCGGATGACGGCCTCGTGGGTGAGGTCGACGCCGGTGTCGTCGAGTGTGATCAGCCGTGCGCGCGCGAGGTGGTCCAGCACGAACAGTGTGTCGTCATCGTTGTCGAGAGAGTCGCGGCTTACACGCCGTTTGGTGTCCTCAGTGCCTTCGCCGAGCGCCGTCAGCCGCAGGAAGATCTTGCGCGCGATCGCCTGCTGAGCCTCGTCGAGCTCGAGGTATGCGGCCTCGGCGCTCTGGGCCAGTGCGTGCCGTACGCCGCCTGTCTCCTCATAGCCCGCCACGGTCAGACGGGTGCCGCGACGACGACGCCACGTCTCCAGCAACGCGTGCGAGACGAGGGGCAACGGCGCGTGCTCGGCCTCCAGCACCGAGACGAGCGCGCCCTCGACGGTGTAGCCGGCGCGCAACGCCGGTTCGGTGATCGCCCGCCGCAGCTCCTGCGGGCTCATCGCGCCGACCAGGATCTGCGCGTCGTGCAACGCGTCGACCAGCGCGGGATAGCGGCCGCAGTGGCCGTAGAAGTCGGAGCGGACGCCGACGACGACCTTGCGTTCGGCGGCGTGCGTGATCGCCTCGATGAACGCGACCCGTTCGTCCTCGTCGCGGCAGAGGGTGAAGACCTCCTCGAACTGGTCGATCACCACGAGATCCGCGGTCACGGCGCCCCACAGCGCCAGCGGGTGCGGGCCGGGGGAGAAGAGGTCGGCGGGCCGCGACGCCACGAGCCCCGCTCTCAGCAGTGACGACTTGCCCGAGCCAGACGCGCCGAAAACGCCCACGAATGGACGTTCGCTCACTTTCTCCAGCAGTTGTCCGGCGAGCTTTTCCCGGCCGAAGAACCGGCTCGAGTCCTCCGCCTGGAAGGCACCGAGACCGAGGTAGGGCGGTTCGCCCTCGGGATCGGCGGGCTTCGCGCCGTCCGCGACCTCATGCCATCTTCGCTGCCATTGTTCGACGTCACCGCCGCACGCGTGCACGTATGCGGTGGTCACCGCGAGGCTGGGCAGTTTCCGGCCGCTCGCGGCCTCGGAGAGCACCGTCACCGAATAGTGCGCGACCTTGCTCAGCTCGCGGTAGGTCGGTTTACCTGCTTTCTCACGCAACAATCTCAAGTCCGCGGCGAACCTGAGCAGCTCGGCGTCGTCGGAATCCAGCGGGCGCTCGGGTCTCGGCACCCGCCGGATTGTTCTCTCGTTGTTTGTTCGGCGTCCAGTCGGCGGAACCGAACAACGCGTTCGCTCTATGAAGAACCCATGAACGGTGACATTCGCGACCTGCTCGTCGAGACCCGCAAACCCGACAACCCGCCCCCGGACCCGAAGACCTAGGGCAACGCGGGCGGCGCCCTTCTAGGGGTAGGGCGCCGCCCTAGTCGGCGACGTCGACGTCGACCGGTTCGCCTCGGATCGCGGTGACCGCGCCGCCGGTCTGGGCGGCGAGCCAGATCTCGAACTCCTCCGGATCGCGCGTGTGCACGGTGAAGGTGACGTCGTGGCCGTACTCGGTGTCCGCGACGTGGTACCCGGCGGCGCGCAGAGCGTTCTCCAGCTTGCCCGCCTGGTCGTGGTCGGCGGCGAGCAGCAGGGTCTCGTGACGTTCGCGGGTGAGCGTGCCCACCGAGTCGATGGCTTCCGAGACCGCTCGTCCGTACGCCCGGACCAGGCCGCCCGCGCCGAGCTTGATCCCGCCGTAGTAACGGGTGACGACGACAGCGGTGTCGACGAGGTCCCTGCGCGTGAGCACCTCCAGCATCGGCACTCCGGCGGTGCCGGCGGGTTCGCCGTCGTCGGAAGACCGCTGGGTGTCGCGGGTCCGGAACGCCGTGCAGTTGTGTGTGGCCTGCCAGTGCTCCTTGCGGATCCGCGCGAAGAACTCCGACGCTTCCTGCTCGGAGGCGACGCGGGCGACGTGGCACAGGAACCGCGACCGCTGGATCTCGATTTCGTGCGTGCCGTCCCGCTTGATCACCTTCACCGGTCGATTGTCCGCCGCCGCTCAGCCTCGCCGAACAGGGCGTCCAGCTCCGCGGGCGGCACTTCCTCCAGTTGCTCGTAGGTGCACTCGATCGGGTCTTTGTCGGGCCGGAAACGAACGAGCCGCGCGGTGTGGCGGAACCGGCCGCCCTGGACGTGCTCGTACCGCACCTCGGCCACGCGCGACGGATCGAGCAGCACGACCTGGAGCTGCTTCTCGGGGTTCCAGCGGCTGTTCATGCCGGGGCCTTCGTAGGTCGCCCACGCGGCCCACGGGTGCTCGGCGGGGTTCAGCAGCGGTGCGAGCTCGTCGACCAGCTCACGCCGCCGCGCGGCCGTGAAGCTGCTCGCGACGCCGACGTTGTGCAGCTCGCCGTCCTGGTAGAGCCCGAGCACCAGCGACCCGACGGTCTCGCCGTCCTTGTGCCAGCGGTAGCCCGCCACCACGCAGTCGGCCGTCCGCTCGTGCTTGACCTTGAACATCACGCGCTTGTCGGGCTCGTAGACGCCGTCGACCGCCTTGACCATCACGCCGTCGAAGCCCGCGCCCTCGAACCTGGTGAACCAGTCCTGCGCGATGTCGGGGTCCGTCGTGGACGGTGTCAGGTAGATGCCGGGGATCTCGGTGACGATCTCCTCCAGCAGCTTGCGGCGCTCGCCCAGGGGCAACGCCGTGACGTCCTGGTCGCCGCACGCCAGCAGGTCGAACGCGACGAAGCTCGCCGGGGTCTCGACGGAGAGCTTGCGGACGCGCGAGGCCGCCGGGTGCAGGCGCAGCTGGAGGGTGTCGAAGCTGAGCCCGTCGGGCGTGACCAGCACGATCTCGCCGTCCACGACGCACCGCGGTGGCAACGCCTCGCGCAGCAGCTCGACGATCTCGGGGAAGTAGCGGGTGAGCGGCTTGTCGTTGCGCGAGCCCAGCTCCACCTCGTCGCCGTCGCGGAACACGATGCAGCGGAAGCCGTCCCACTTCGGCTCGTACGCGAGGCCTTCCCCGCGGGGCAGCTCGGGCACGGACTTCGCGAGCATCGGCTTCACCGGCGGCATCACGGGCAGGTCCACGCCCGTGACCATAAGCTCAGCGAAGAGCTCCCGCGAGCTTTTCCAGCTCGCGCACGTCGGCGTCCATCCCGTCGTCCTCGGGGACGGCCAGCGCGATCGGCCTGCGCATCGTCACCGCGCCCGACTGCCGGGTCTCCAGCCCGGCCCGCAACCGTTCGGCCAGCGGCAGCTCGTCCGGCGTCTCCGCGACGTACGGGCTGATCCGCACCAGTCCGTCGCGGCACTCGATCACGCGCCGGTAGTAGCGCCGGTGCACGCCCCGCAGCGAGAACGCGTCGCGCCTGGACGGCACCCGGTGCAGCGCGTCCTCGGGGAACGACTGGTTCAGCAGCGTCCACAGTGGAGAGAGGCGGTGGTAGGCGCGCAGGTGGCGCAGCCACAGCCTCATCGCCGCGAACCGCATCGCGGCGATCGGGTAGGTGACGCCGATGACGATCAGCAGCACGCCGGGCAGCAGGAACCACACGGCGGTGGTCAGCAGCCAGCGGGGGAGCGGTGCGCCGAAGTAGCGGGAGACGTTGGACGCCACGAAGATCGCGTCGGCCGGGACCAGCAGTCCGAGCCCGGTCGAGGTGATCAGCAGGCCCCTGCGCAGCCGCGGGTCGGCGCCGCGGGCGTAGCGGCGGGCCCAGACGAACATCGCCGCGAACCCGTAGAGCAGGTAACCGTTGCCCAGCGCGTAGAAGACCGTGATCGCGAGGATGCCGGTGGGACCGCCGCCGAGCGAGTTGGGCACGCGGGCGGCCGCGACGCGCAGGTCGCCGGGGATCGCCAGCACCGCCCACGTCATGACGGAGATGCACAGGACGAGCGGGACGAGCTGGATCAACGCCTGGCGCTTCGCCCTGGTGTCGTCGAGCGCGGAGAAGATGAAGAAGCAGATCAGGCCGTACACGCCGACCTGGAGCAGGGCGTGCTGGATCAGCTGGCAGACCATCGGGTCGAGGCCGAGGAACCACCGTCCGTTGGCCGCGGCCCGGCCGAACGGATAGCCGATCGCCCACCCGGCCACGAGACCGGTGACGCTGCGCAGCCGGGGGTCGTGCGGACGCTGGACCAGCAGGTACAGCATGACGGCGAGCGCGGTGAACGCGACGATGCCCTGGGTTTCCTTGAGGTACTCCATCTACAACCAGCCGATCCGGTCGGCGAGCGACTTCGCCATCCTGCGTGCGGGGCCCTCGGAGTTGCGTGGCGCGACCTTGTCCAGCACCGACGCCCATTCGAGGATGATCGTGGCGACCGTCTCGGCCTCACGCTCGTGCGCGGTGTCGTAGGAGGTGCGCCTCAACGCACGTCGCACGGCGTCCGGTTCGAGGTCTGGGTAGAGGCCCGCGAGCAGGTCGTCGTCCTGCTCGTCGCTGGTGTGACCGGCCAGGAGATGTCCGAGCTCGTGCAGGATGATGTGGTTCTGGTGCGCCTTCGACGTCTCCTGCTGGTACAGGATGTAGTCGGCCTTGGCGGTGGCGATCCACACGCCGTACGGGCCGGGCACCGGGATCGGGTGCGCGATCAGCCGGATGGGTTTGCCTCGCTGGTCACCGACTCTGCGGCAGAGCTCCTCCACGTCCAGGGGCGGCTGGATGTCCAGCTCGTTCAGCAGGCGGCGGCACCGCTTGCGCAAATCTCGTTCGGCCACGAGTCATCCTTCGCCGCGCTCGGCCTGTTCCTGTCGGTAGACGACGTCGAGCAGCTCCATGACCAGGCGGCGGCGGTCCGGCGACAGCTCGCCCGCCCGCATCGCCATGAGCTGCGCGTCGCTGCCCGAAGCGATCTCGTTGAGGCGGGACTGCTCGTCCTGCAACGACTTCAGCTGCTCGTCGACGCGGTCGGTGACCTCGTCGTCGAAGAAGTAGCTCACGGGCACACCGAAGAAGCCTGCCAGTGCCTGCAAGTGCTTGAAAGTCGGGTTGTCCTTCTTGCCCTTGCGCAGCTGCCAGATGTAGCTCTGGGAGATGGTGACGCCGGTGTCCGCGATGGCCGCCGCGACCTGCTCGTTGCTGTACTCCTGGCCGGAGCGGGAGGTGTGCCGGGCGAAGAGGTGGTTGAGCTTGTCAGCCAGGGACCGTTCCCCCGCCATGTGCCGGCTCCCCCCGTTGTTGCGCGCTGTGAGCGTTTCCACCCACGGAAAGGGCTATCTGGGTGACGGGATTTTCACCAGTTGAAACCCCGCCAATGGCCAACATAGACTCCTGACGAGCCTGTCTCAACTGCGGTGAGGAGGAGCTCGGACATGGCGCTTGCCGAACGACAGCGTTCCTTTCACCGAACCGTGATCGACGTCGTCTACAAGACCATGAACCAGCTCGCGCAGACGGACTCGCCTCACGAGGTGTTCGAACTGCGCGAACAGCTGCGTGCGGCCCTGCCCTGGTGGCGCGGGCTGCTGCGGATGCACGAGCCGAACGAGCGGCATCGGTGCAAGTCGTGCCACACGTGGTACGGGCGGCATCGTGCCTGGCCCTGCCCGGTGTGGCGGGACGCCGTCTCGGCGTTGCACCAGCTCAACGACATGTACGGGTTCCTGGCGACCTCGCACGGGGGCGTCGAGCGCGCGCCGGGGGAGCGGGTGGTGGTGAGTGGTTTCGGCCGCTCGCACGACCAAAACCACTCCCACTCCTGAGCTAACCCAGCTTGAAGCTCTGGGCCGCCGACCCGGTGCAGGTCGCCTGGATCAGCTGCACGCCGTCACCGCTCCCTGCGGGCGCCGAGAGGCACTTGCCCGAGTGGCGGGCGGTCAGCGTCGAGTAGCCGTCGGCGCCCGTGGCGACGCGCCACTGCTGGTTGGTGCCGCCGCCGTAGGTCCACAGGTGGATGCCCGCACCGTCCAGAGTGGACACGTCACTCACGTCCAGCACCTTCGTGCTGTCGTTGCGGTACTCCAGGCGCGAGTAGCCGTCGCTCGTCGCCACCGCGCGGAAGTTCTGCGCCGTGGTCCCGTTGCACGCGTACTGCTGGATGACGGTGCCGTTCGCGCTGCCGGCCGACCGGGCGTCGACGCACTTGGCGTTGCCCTTGTTGACGACCGTCTTCCAGTCGGGCTGCGGCTGCGGGGTGCCGCCACCGCCCAGCCACAGCAGGCTGTCGATCAGGAAGTTGTTCTGGGTCTGCGAGGCGAAGGTGGACGACAACGGCCGGTTAGCCGCGTAGTCCATCGCGTTGTGGCCGAAGTTGGCGTAGATCATCTTGTAGTTCTTGTTCGTCCACATGATCGGGTAGTAGCCGCTGCGCCACTGCTGGTTAGGGTCGGTGCCGAGCGGGAAGCTCGACGGGTCGACGCTCGCCAGGATCTGGATGTCCGGGTTCGTGCGCAGGTCACGCGACCAGCTGTACCACTCGCTGACCGCGGAGGTGAACTTCTCCGGCAGGCGCAGGGTCGACGGGTGGGTGCGGGTCTCGACCTTCAGCGTCGCGGTGGTCGGGCCCCAGGTGTTGCTGACGAAGTTCCCCTTGCCCAGGAACGTGTTGTGGTACCAGGACCACTCGTTCGCGTTCTGCGTGAACGCCGAGACGTGGAAGCCGAACCAGGCGCCGCCCGCCTCCATGTACCGCTGGAAACCCGCGCGCTGGGTGCCGCTCGGCATGTCGTCGAGGAAGATCACGACCTGCGCCTGGGCCGGGGTGAGGGTGTTCAGCCGGTTCCAGTCGGTCGTGGCCTCGTAGGTGAACCCGTTCGCCTGGGCCGCTTGGGCCAGCCACGGGTTCGCCTCCTTCACGAACGAGATGTGCGCGAGGTCGTTGGTGCCGTAGTAGAAGCCCAGAACCTTGAACGGGGCGGCGTGGGCCGGGCCCGTGGCCGTGACGGAGACCGGGACGAGCGTCGCGGCGAGCAATGCCAGTAACGCCAGCAGTTTTCTTGCCATGCGGGCACACACCTCACTATCGCAGGGTTGCGCGCCCGAAGATCATCGTAGGGGTGGTCCAGACCTATTGGGTACCGGGACGTTCACAGAATTCTTTTGCGCCACAACATGATCCCGCCCAGCACGGCCAGGCCGCCCAGTGCCGCTACCACTGCGGACAGGCCGAACCTCGTTGCGTTGGAAGGAGGTTGTTCGGCGCTCGACGCAACGGGAACGAGTCGCGGCGTGCTCGAAGGCGTGGCGGAGGTCGAGGGTGCGTACTGCGTCGGCGGGTCCGGCTTCACTTGCGGCGCAGGGGCTGCCTGGGCCGCGACGGGTGCCGCGATCTCGACGTCGGTGCACGAGTAGTAGGTGTCGGGAGTGTCGGTGTTCTGCCAGACGGTGTAGATGAGGTGTCGGCCGGTCCTGGGCGGCAGCTGCACCTTGAACTCGTACGAGCCGTTGACCAACGGGGGAGTGGGGACGTTCAGGAACTGGTCGAGGTCCGCCCACCGCAGCGCACGGGCCGGCGAGAAGCCGTCCCGCGTCACGTAGAACCGGAACGAGCCCTGGTGCGGGATCGTCGCCCGGTAGGTGAAGGCCGTGTCCTTGAGCTTCGTCGCGGGCCACTCGGCCGAGGGGAGATCGAGCCCGGCGTACTTGCCGATCCCCGCGCTGCACAGCTTGCCGTCGGGCACCCGTGCCGCGTCCTGCCCCGCCACGTTCGGGAGCCGGATGTTGTCCCACTCCTTGGACGGCAACGCCGCCTGAATGGCCTTCCGGCACGGCGAGGATGATGCTGAGGACTGACCAGGCGAGCACAGAAAAGCCCTGCTCGCGGGGTCAGTGGGCGCGCCATGGGCGTGCGCGGGAACCGCGGAGAGCATCATGAGCAGCGTCAGTACGCCCACAAGGCGAAACACGAGCACCTCCCCTGTCTTTCTAGGGGTACGCGTGTCAGGCCCGAGTCGTTCACGGAAGATGTAGTGTCATGTCCTTCGCTGATGAGGTGTCCGCGGCCGCAGCCCGGCTCGGTGGAGTCGCCCGCACCACGCCGCTTGAGGTGAACCAGCGGCTGTCCGAGCGGACGGGCGCGCGCGTGTGGTTCAAGCGCGAGGACCTCCAGGTCGGCCGCTCCTACAAGCTGCGCGGCGCGTTCAACCTGCTGTGCCAGACCGAGTTCGCCTTCGGTGGCGCGGTCTGCGCGTCGGCGGGCAACCACGGCCAGGGCATGGCCTACGCGTGCCGCCGCCTCGGCATCGAGGGCCGCGTGCACGTCCCCCGCACCACCCCGCGCCAGAAGCGCGACCGCATCTCCGCCCTCGGCCAGGGCATGGTGCAGCTGATCGTCGACGGCGACACGTACGACGACGCCGCCGCCTTGGCGAAGGAGTACGCGCTGACCACCGGCGCGACCCTGGTGCCGGCGTTCGACGACCGCCGCACGGTCGCGGGACAGGGCACCGTAGGCCTGGAGATCGTGCAGCAGCTCGGCGGCGCGCCCGACGTGGTCGTGGTGCCGGTCGGCGGCGGCGGGCTGCTCTCCGGCGTCGGCACGTGGTTCAAAGAGCGCTTCCCGCGCACCCGCATCATCGGCGTAGAGCCGGCGGGTGCCGCGAGCATGATCGCCGCCATGCAGGCGGGCACCCCGGTGACGCTGCCCGAGGTCGACTCGTTCGTCGACGGCGCCGCGGTGCGCAGGGCGGGCGAGGTGACGTTCCCGATGGTGCGCGACAGCGGTGCCGAGCTCCTCAGCGTGTCCGAGGGCGCGGTGTGCACGGAGATGCTGGAGCTGTACCAGATCGACGGCATCATCGCGGAGCCCGCGGGCGCTCTGGCGTCGGCCGCGCTGCTGGAGGAGATCTCGGTCGCGCCGGACTCCACGGTCGTGTGCCTGCTCTCCGGCGGCAACAACGACGTCTCGCGCTACGCCGAGGTTGTCGAGCGGTCGATGGTCCACCGCGGCCTCAAGCACTACTTCCTGGTCGAGTTCCCGCAGGAGCCGGGCGCGCTGCGCAGGTTCCTCGACGAGGTCCTCGGCAAGGACGACGACATCGTGCTGTTCGAGTACATCAAGCGGGACAACCGGGAGACCGGTGCGGCGCTGGTGTGCATCGAGCTGGGCCGGCGCGAGGACTACGACCTGCTGTGGGGGCGGATGAAGGAGTCCCCGCTCAAGATCCAGCACGTGGCGCCGGGCACCACCGCGTACCGCTTCCTGATCTGACCGGGCCGGGTCAGCGGGTGAGATCCGCCCGCGTAGATCACGCGGTCCGTGGTGAGCACCCTCGTTTCGCGTCCGGCCCATGTCGTCCGACGCTGTATCGCCAGGTGTGGAGAGTTCGCGACAAAGGGAGATGCCGGGCACCCCTGTCGAGAGGAGTGCCCGGCACCGGGGTGATGGCTTACTACGGCTTCGGTGGGCAGGTCTTCCACGCGAAGTGGTAGGTCGTCTCGATCGACCCGTCGGTGGAGTCCATCGCGATGAAGCTCGTGACCTTCTTCGGGTCTGACGTGCCCGCGGACACGCGCAGCTCCGTGTTGATGTTGAAGTTTCTCTTCTCACCACACGGGTGGTAGACGATCGCCGCGACGTCGGTCGAGTCGGTCGCCTGCCAGTCGTCGCTGAGCGGGCCCTTGTAGTTGTGCTGCTTGAACTCCGTCTGCGACATGCCCTGGAAGTAGTAGTTGGCCTTCTCCAGGGCCGTGGCGCCGCGCTCGAGGTGCGCGAAGCCGCGGTAGTCGGTGGCCGCGATGCCGTAGGTGAAGCCGGACGGCACGTTGACGCGCAGGTTCAGCTGGCAGTTCTTGCGGAAGTCGGTCGGCAGGGCCTGCGGGCCGACCTGCGCCATGAACTCGCTGTAGGTGACGGTGAACGCCTTGTTGTCCGGGCTGACGGCGACCGCTGCCGTTCCCGCCCTGCAGCCTGAGCCGTTGATGGTCACGACGTCGATGGTGATGATGTCCGGCGGCGGCGTGGTACCGGGGGCGCCGCCGGGCGGGATGATGATGGACGACATCGCGAGTGCGGCCGCGGCCAGTGTGTTGAGCATGGGGCACCTTTCCGTCTGGGGTTCAGCAAAACGAACGGGCGGCGGCAATTGGTGCCTGGATCAGCAGCGTTTCCAGGAGAACTGGTACTTGGTGCTCACGCTGCTGTCCGTGGAGTCCATCGTCATGAAGCTGTTGGCCTTCGACGCGGTTCCGGCGTTCACGCGCAGTTCGGTGTTGATGTTCAGGTGCCGAACTTCACCGCAGGGAGCGTAGATGATTTCCGAGACCTGGGCGCGGTCGGTGGCCTGCCAGTTGTCACTCACCGGGCCGTAGAAGTTGTGAGTTCGGCTCGCGGTTTGTGACATGCCCTGGAAGTAGTAACTTCCCTTTTCCGTACCTGTCGCCCCGTGCTGCAGGTTGGCGAATCCGCGGTAGTCGGCCTGGGCGATGCCGAACGTGAAGCCCTGCGGATAGCTGACTCTGATGTTGAGCTGGCAGTTCTTGCGGAAGTCTGTGGGACCTGAGCCCTGTCCGGCTTGGGCGAGGTACTGGCTGTAGGTCACCGTGAACGCCGTGCGGTCGTCCGCGGCCGCGACCGCGGCGGTGCCGGCGGGACAGCCGGAACCGTTCACCGTGACCACATCGATCGTGACGAAATCAGGGACATCGGGAACTGCGTTCGCGGCGGGCGCGGTAAGGACCGCGGACAGCGCGAGGGCAGCAGCCGCCACCGTTTTCAGCATGGCAAGCCTTTCTTTCCAAAGTGTGGTACCGGCGGCGGAATCCAGACGATATCGGAAACCCTCCGTGGTGAAGGGCCGCCGAATGGGTGACTGAATAGCACGGCAATACAAGTAGGAAAGCAGGTCTAATTGCACGCCCGAAATTTTCGGTCGTGCGCGAACCATCGTCACTCGCCGTGCGCGGAATTAACCTGACGATTGCCTGACGATCGCCGTTCGCTGCGCCGTTCGAGTGATGCAGGATGACAGGCAATAAGGTTTACAGTAAGACGGTGAGTGTCCGCCGCCCCGGACAAAAGGGACTACATGCAGAAGACAGGGCGCACGCTCACCATCTCGGCCACATTGCTCGCCGGCCTGCTGCTACCGACGGTGGCGTCGGAAGCCCAGGCGGGCTGGGCACATCAGCGCAAGATCACGATCGACACGACGGCCTCCGGTGCGAACGTCTCCGGTGACGTGAAGGGCTTCCCGGTGCCGGTGAGGCTCGACGCGTCGAACTTCGACTTCGCCCAGGCCAGGCCCGGCGGCGCGGACATCAGGTTCGACGACGCGGCGGGCACACCGCTGCCGTACGAGATCGAGAAGTGGGACGCGAGCGCCAAGCAGGCGGCGATCTGGGTGCGGACCGACGTCAAGGGCAACAGCGCGAGCCAGTCCATCACGCTGAAGTGGGGCAACCCCGAGGCGTCGTCGGAGAGCGACGGCACGAAGGTCTTCGCGAAGGCCGACGGCTGGGTCACCGCGCACCACCTCGCCGAGAAGGGCGCGGCGGCCGGCTATCGCGACTCCGCGGGCAACCTCGACGGCAAGGGCGTCAACATCACCGGCGACGCGACGGGCGCGGGCGTGATCGGCAACGCGCTGTCGCTCAACCGCGCTCGCAGCGAGTACGTGCTGCTCCCCGGCAGTGAGTCGTCGCCGCTGTTCAACCCGCTGCCGTCGAGGGGCACGTTCTCGATCTGGTCGAACGCGAAGACGCACCCGGCGGCCTACATCGCGATGTTCTCGAAGGGGGAGTCGGGCTTCCGCATCCACTACTTCGGCGAGGGCGACCAGACCGAACCGTGCGTCGACGTCGCGAACTACGACTGGTGCCCGCTGCCGTCCGGCGCCTACACCAAGGTCAAGAACAACACCTGGTACCACTTCGTCTTCGTCCTCGACAAGCCGAACGCCTACTACTACATCAACGGCAAGCTCGAGGTCGGCAAGACGGACACCAGCGCGTGGAAGACGGCCGGTGCCGAGCCCGTGACGATCGGCAACAACGAGAAGACCGCGGGCGGCAACAGCCGCAAGCGGTCGTTCGACGGGCTGCTGGACGAGGCGCGGGTCCTGTCCGTGCCGAAGGACAAGAACTGGGCGAAGCTCGACTTCGAGTCGCAGAAGCCGGGGTCGAAGCTGCTCAAGCACGCCAAGTGAGCTGAACCGCCCTGGGAAGAAGCGCTCCTCATCGGGTGTTGATACTGATGACTTCGTCCAACCTCGATGAGGAGTGCGCCTGATGGCTCCCGACCAGCTGACCGTCTACTCGACCTCGTGGTGCGGCTACTGCCGGATCCTGAAGAGTTCGCTCGACCGCGAAGGCATCGAGTACGTCGAGATCAACATCGAGGAGACGCCCGGCGCGGCCGACTTCGTGATGAGCGTGAACGGCGGCAACCGCACGGTGCCGACCGTGCACTTCCCGAACGGCAAGGCGCTCACGAACCCGTCGCTGGCGCAGGTCAAGGAACAACTGGTCGCCTAGTGCGATGGCGCGCACGACCCTCGGCCGTGCGCGCCGCCGTCACTAGCAGTACAGGTTCGCTCCCGGGTCGACGCCGAGGATGCTCGCGAACTGCCGGTAGCTGGACACGCGGCTTTCCACCTGCGCCGGGTTCTTGCCGTTGCACTCGAGAGAACCGTTGATGCTCCAGATGGTCTGGCCGAACCCCGCTCCGTTGACCATCGCGTTGTGCCCGGTCATGGTGCCCGGCCCGGTCTGGGTGTTCCAGTACCAGAGCCCCGTCTTCCAGGCGATCGCGGCGTCGGTCGCGACCTTGTCCGGGAAGTTCAGCAGGTCGTTGCCCATACCGAGGGCCTGGCCCGCCGCGTAGTAGTTGAAGTTCCAGGAGAGCTGGATCGGGCCGCGGCCGAAGTACTTGTCGGCCCCAGCGGGGCAGCCGTAGGGCTTCGTCTCGTCGCAGTAGTCGCCGCTCTGGTTGATCTCGCGGACGTACACGAGGCCGCCGGTCTCGTGCGAGACGTTTGCGAGGAACGCCGCCGCTTCCTGCTTCTGCACGGTGCCGCTGCCCGTCTTCGCGAACGCGGGGAACGCGCTCATCGCGGTGACGAGCCCGCTGTAGGTGTAGAAGCTGTTGCGGGACGGGAACATCTGGTTGAACTGGGCCTCGCTGACGACGAAGCTGCCGCCGCCACCGCCGCCACCACCGTTGCAGTTGTACGGATCCCAGTACCAGGTGGACACCGTTGGGCTGTAACCGGGATTGTCGTGCTCGGCGATGTAGAAGTTGCCTTCGAACTTCACGATTGCGCCGGTGGCGTACCACTGACC